>CAZDSE010000061.1:0-9403 GCA_964507905.1 uncultured bacterium
GTCCGTGCGACTTTTAGTATTTTTTGATACGTCCGATACGTGAGCCCCAGACTCTCCATCGCTTGGTCTAATGTTTTTTCAGCTTCGGGCTCCATGATACAAAATATCCCCATCGCCCTTGGAGTCATTGTCGCATTGGAATAATATTTTGTTCCCTTAAACCGATTGGCTTGAATTTGCCTCGCCTTTAGCACACGATCCAACACTGTTTGTGAATTCTCGGATTCTTTGGCTTTGATATCTTGCAATGAAATCGAAGGAACACCAATATGAATGTCAATACGGTCCAATAAAGGTCCGGATAGTTTTCCCCGATATCGCTTGAGGTCGAGATCGCTACAACCACATTCTTTTTTCGAATGCCCCTTCCAACCACAGGGACACGGATTCATCGCACAGAGCAACATAAATTGTGCTGGATAATTCCATTTCCCATACACACGACTGATCGATATTTTTCCATCCTCCAGAGGTTCCCGCAATGCTTCCAACACATCTCGCCTAAATTCTGGAATTTCATCTAAAAACAATACTCCACGATGTGCCAAACTCACTTCTCCTGCCACAATTGTACTTTTTCCACCGCCCACCATCGCCGAATAAGAGGTCGTATGATGGGGACTCCGAAATGGACGATTTAAAATTTGGGGCTCATTGTGATTTAAAAGCCCAGACACCGAATAAATTTGTGTGGTATCCAATGATTCCTCAAATGAGAGTGGAGGAAGAATTGAAGGAAACCGCTTGGCCAGCATGGATTTTCCACATCCCGGAGATCCCACCATGATCACATGATGTCCTCCCGCTGCTGCAATCTCTAGTGCCCTCTTCGCCCACACTTGACCTTTCACTTCAGAAAAATCCCCTTCACTTTTATCGAATGTCATCTTTGAAAAATCACAATGATCGGCCAACTTCAGTTCCAATTGTCCCTGCAGGGCTGCAATCATTTGTTTTAAATTTTGCACTCCATAAATGCTGACTCCATCCACAACGGATGCTTCTTTGACATTGTCTTGAGGAACATAAACACAAGTGATATTTCTTTTTTTCGCTTCTAATACAATCGGCAAAATTCCTCGGACTGAATTTAAATCGCCCTGAAGAGAGAGTTCTCCCAAAAATAAAGAATTTCGATATACATCACTCTTCCAATGTTGATCGGCCATAAATAACGACATTGCAATGGCGAGTTCAAACGAAGATCCTTCTTTTTTTAAATGCGCGGGAGCGAGATTCACCGTGATGCGTTTCATGGGAAAAGAGAGCTCCGAATTTTTAAATGCCGCCCTCACTCGCTCCCGACTTTCTCTCACCAATAGATCCGGAAGTCCCACAATCGAAAATGACGGAAGTCCAGATTGTAAATCCACCTCCACTTTTACCACATGCGCCCGTACCCCCTGTACACATCCACTATATAATGATGACATCATAGATAACCTCCAGTCATCCCCGCAAAAGCGGGGATCTTTCATCCAGTATAAGAAGCAAAATCCGTGCCAATATCCGCGTCTTGAATTTATTGATGTTTTTGATTGAAAAGTGATGAAATCGCCTGTCGGCCGTCCGACAAATCGGACGGAGCCCGACAATTGCATTGCTCAATACACTCATGCTATATCTTAGCGTATGAAATATCTTTTTCGCTCAGTTAAAAATAGAAAAGTGGCGGGGGTATGTGCGGGATTGGCAGAATACTTTAATTTGGATCCATCGCTGGTTCGAATTGTATGGCTTTCTTGCGTACTCTTGGCTGGAACTGGCATTTTAATTTATCTCATTGCTTGGCTCATTATTCCGCCAAATCCCAACGAACCCATAACCCAAAAATTTACAGTCTTTACTCGCTCACCCAAAAATAAAATTATTGCCGGTGTATGTGGCGGACTGGGCGAATATTTTCAAATAGATCCTGTGATTTTTCGGCTGATCTTCTTATTGTTGGTCATTGGATGCGGATTTGGCGTCATTCTTTATTTCATTCTTTGGATTTGCATTCCGATTTCTAAGGCTTAATTACAAACAATAACTGCCTACTTTTATACCATCGCGGCGATGGTATAAAAGTAGGCAATTTATTAGATATAAAAACCCAAAAATAAAAAATTCGTCCTTGCAAACTTACCAACTTCAGGTAGAAGTAATGCATTAAACATAAGGAGGTCACATGAAATCAATGAAACTTGTTTTGATTGGATTGGCGATGTCGTTTATGATCCCATCCCCCGTATTCGCAAGTTTAGAATTCTTAAAAACCGCTCAATTTTTTTGTATCCACACGACTGATAATGAGGGACAGTGGTTTTTATTTGCAAGAAATAAAAAAGAAAATGATAAGCTCATTGTTCGCACGGGTCTGAGTGGAGAAAATTGCAAAGAAGTCTATAGCCGGTGGGAAGATAGCAACATCATATACACATGCGATTCATTAACGCTTGAAAAAGATGGACCTCTAGACACAGATATCGCAACTCTAAATTGTCGAGTGCATATGCCGGGTGAACCATGGGCTGAATACGTGACCACTATGATTATAAAAGGAACAGATCACGAGGGGCGACTCAAAGATCCCTATTTGACAATCATGCATGAAGACTCCTGGCTGGATTATGACAAGACGGAAATCTTAGATAAAAAAGAATAATTATTGCAACGTCGAATACGCTTTGCCAGGTTGAATGGGGCTGCCCGCCTGAAAGGGAACGGCTTGGGTATACAACAAGACATCCATAAACTCTTCGGCATCTTTAAAAGCAGCTTGCGCTTCGGGGGTTTGTCCAGCCTGATCGTGTTTCTCTTTTGATTCCCAATTTAGATAAGCAATTTCGTATTGTTCATTGGCAATAAAGATGTATCCATTGAGTCCCATTGGAACCATAACGGACTTCGTTAATTCGACATGACTTTTTAAGCGAGTCAGAAACTGCGTGGCATCCAATCCAGATTTTCTGGTTCCAATAAATACGGCATTATATCCAGTTGCCCAATTCATGGGATTAGAGATCATGTCATAGGACGTATTATGAGCAAGTGATGCGGGATGGTCTTTTTCATAATTCACCAATGGATCAGCGCTCTTTGATTTAGATTTATCGAAAAAAATCCAATGTCGTGCCAAATAATTCTGCCCTTCTGGAGTTGCGCGAATCAGTTCATAGTCTTGCTTTGAAGTGAGTGCGACCAATGCAAACTCATCCGGAACATAAGCGGGCTTATCCGCCGGTGGAATCACCACAATATAATTGATCAATGCCCGTCCTCCATAAATAGTAACCGTTTCCTTCATAAATGGAGGAAACGTCGCAACAAACTGCTCAGATGTTAAATCTGGGTGTTTAAAGCCCTGCCAAACTCTAAAGTAATTTGCCTTGTCTAACTGAACTGGTGGCTCGGCATTCAACATAGTAAGCATGATAAAAAATAAGCTCCCAAAAGTAAGTCCACATGACAATAATTTTTTCATTTTATCTCCTTAGGTTCAGAGCAAGTACTATCGTTAGAATGAATACAGGTCAATTTCAAAAAATCCCTTTAATTCAATATCTCATTTTCCTTTAATATTTCCATAAAGAGATTCGCCACTTTAATCCGATCGGATTTGGGTTTGGAGTGAAAGAAGAAAAGCTTAATCATATTGCTGGGAGATTTTCCGTTGGTCAGGGCATAAAAAAAAGATCGTTCGTAAATCGAATCATCATCTAAGAAAATTTCTTTTGAAATTTCCATGGCACGTCGAAAAGGAGTACCAATGGCTTTTAATGGATTTAGGGAATATGATTTTTTCTTGTCTTCTTCAGCTGCCCGCATGGCCTGAACCACAAATGGCTTAAAATGAATAGACATCGTTTTTAGATCTGACTTGTCTAAAATGGCATCTTGATTCAAATCAAATTTTAAAAACATGGTTTCCATCAAACGAACCAGAGCAAATAGAGTTTCCAGCTCTTCAACGGACATAATTTTGGGATCGTCTCTACCAATCGTCTCAATGACGGTTTGAACATATCTTTGAACTTCAGCATCTGAAAAAACATTCATGGCATTTGGAAAATACCACTGAAGTGTGGCTACTTTTTTAAGTTCGCCGGAAAGACCTTCTCGCAATAGTCCTCGCTTCAATTCATCTTCTGGATGGACACGATACGGTTCAATGGCCGGATCCCAGTAAAACCAGGTCGCCGCCCGACTGTTCTCCAATAGGAAACTCGCCACTTCCATAATCTCATATCGATCCAACACTGAATCTGCATTGGCATTGTATAAAAGCTGATCCGCCAATGTCACAATGAGCTTCCCCAAAGATTCAGTTTTTAATAACAATGGCTTGGAGCTTGACGGAACACCCTCTGTCAACAAATCCAATCCCGTTAAAATACCCTGAATGGTTTGGACCATTTCAAGTAGCTCACCATGCCCAATTTCCAACCGACCGTCTTTTGAATCCGCCAGCGACAACTTATGATCCCCATTTTTATCATAGGCTCCAATGACGTGGTCCACCAAGACAAAGGCAATTTGGGTCAACGAAAAATTGTTAACATTGACCGCATCTGTTTTTTGATATGGAGTCGTCCATAAATAGAGTGTTTTTGGGAAATCATTTAGAATGGATTCCATTTTTAAAACATTTTCAGGACTGATTTTGTCTCGATGGCTCTCTAGCCATGCTTGAATCACGCCTTGGGTCATCTGGATATTTGACTCAGGTGCAATCTCAGCACTTCTCTCCAACGCCAGCGTCGTTTCATCAAAAATCGACATCAGCTTTACCAAATCATCTGCAACAAATGCATTTTCACTCCCCCCTAAAAGACGAGTCTTAAACTTTAGAATCGAATGCACAAATTGAGACGCTTTCCCTTGGACATCGGCATGAAGCAGCTCAAGCAAGTTTACCAAATCTGTTTCTTTAATTTCTGATTCACCACTCTCTAAAAATAATTTAAACAAGAAATTCAAAAGTTTTTGATAGGCGCGAAGAAACAAGACCGATTCTTTTGGTGTCCATTGGGTGGTATCCAATAACGCATTGATATCGGTTACCAAATGATACACAGATTCGACGTTCGCCAGCAAAGAAAGAACTTCTGGGGCTTTCACATTGTCTTCACTTTTTCCCAAAAGCACCCGATTGGCCAAATAACCGGCCTTAATATAATGGGATCCAATTTCTTCTTCTAATCCTTCCCACAGTTCGTATTGCTCCAAAAGTAAATCTATTGGAAGATCATGATCAATTTCTCCGTTCGCATTTTGTAACAATGTCCGAATGATTTTCATAAACAAAGAGAAAGAATTTTTTCGACTCTTTGCTTGCGCCATAAAGTTGGCATTGGATTTTATGACAAATTGGGACTGCCGATGAAGCGCCTTGGATAAGTCCGATAAAACCTGGGACACCTTCAGGGATCGATTCAATATTTCTTTGATCTCTGAAATATGAAGATCTGACTTTTTTGAAATTCCCAATACAATTTCTCTCATTGCAAAAAAGCGATCTATCCATGCATACAGCCGGCTTGGATCTCCTAAAATCCGAGATCTGAGCAATGTTTCAATTTCTCGTCGGGTAAAAATGTTCGGTACTTTTGGAAATCTCACCCGATGAAAGAACTCCTTCAGAAAAGTCCTTCGAAATTTTTTCAAGATCCAATGAACAATCTTTTGAAGACTGAGATTGAAATACAGGCTCGGAGCGCTTGGGCGGATCCTCACCGTACCAACACCCAGTCAATAAAAGAAAACTCAATAAATAAATTCCTTTACAGTTCATATCTCATTTTTATCCACAAACGATCGTGGGATCTAAATTGTCCCCAGTAACTGTCATCCACTCCGGCCAATAAATCCACCCCACTGCTGAATTCCAAGTTTTTTCTGGGTGAAAACGCCAACTTAAGACTCGTGACCGTATCATTCAACATAAAATTAGACTCCATAAAAGCAGCCAAAGATAGCCATGAAAAAAGATTTGTTTCGACACGGGAAAAAAAATAGGGATTTGATCGAGTAATCTCACTCAGTCGCGATGTTTTTCTATCCTCCAATAATTTACGATATGACACCCCAGTAATCCACTTCATATATGATGGAATCTTAAGAGTGAAACCCGTTATCCCCTTTAGTTGTTGAGGTGCTGTAACTTCATGGTTGAGATAGGCACATTCATTAAATAGGGTGAACCCTCTCCAGATATACTGAGTCTCTACGCCCAAAAACCACAACCGATCGAATCCGGGATATAAATTCACCCGTCCCATTAAAGAAGATTCATCCAAAATATGTAACTTTGCATCGTATTCAATCTTGGGCTCTGGGTCGGGCACATTGGCCGCAATCAGACTTAAACGAAAAGGAGAAGAATTATAAGAAGTCCGAATGAAGCCCCCATTTTTAAAAACAACATCCTTTAGTTCTGGGATATGGAGATTATAATCTAACGGTATATTGGCCTCCCCAATATTCACTCGATAGTGAAGCGGCGGTCCCCACCTGGAAGCCACATAAAAATGCCCGCTGTCATCGGTTTCAAAACGAACCCCTCCTCGGGTTGGAATAAATAACGCATTCCACAACAGCTCAAATTGCCAGGAATCTAGATCCAATGCCCCATAGAGCCCAACAAATCCATCTTTTTGATATGACAATGGATCAATCGAAAATTTTGGAAATAAATCTTGAACGGGGCTATAAAAATCCACACTTCCCCACTCTGGTAAAATTCGCCCCAGTTTGAAACTCACATTTTCTAACTTAAGATTGGCATAGACTTCCGGCACATCGATCCAATCCGCCGCCTCTCTGGGAGTTAATTTCCAAAGATCGGCTTGCAGTGCATAGTCAAAAAAATGAGAATTTCCAACATCTTTTCTAAAAGAAAAACGATATCTCGCTTCTGTGCTGCCTTCGTTATATGCGCTTGCATACGACAATCCATGAAACTGCGCTTTCATTTGATAGGGACTATCAGCCCAGGATAGAGATACTCCCGTCAGCAAGGTATAAAATAATGTCTTTTGAACCAGAACAGAAGACTTCATGTAAGGAATTCGTTTAACACACTAAATGAGGTGTGGAAATAGGGAAAAAAGTGTGTGTCTTTATTTCGTTCCAGTATTTTGGTTCAGCTTGAACCAAAGTACTACGCCTATCACAATCGTTAACAATCCCAAGAATTGAGATGTCGTTAAAAGATTAGGGATCACGTATCCTCGAATCTCATCTCCGCGGTAAATTTCAATCACGAAACGTCCGATAGGATAGAGCATTAAATATCCCGCCAACAATTGACCATCAAATTTCTTTCGCTTTCTAAACCAAATGAGAACCAAAAAAACCAAGAGATTTGATGTCGCTTGCCAAACTTGGGTGGCATAAAGAGGAATCCCCAATGGTCTGGAAAAACTATTGGGATTCGTCGCCACATAACTTATGGGGAACAAATGATAATCACAAATCACCCCATGACAACAGCCCGCCAAAAAACATCCCAACCTTCCAAAAAATGTTCCAAGTGCCAAATAAGGGGCAAAGATATCCATCACTTTTAAAACTGGCATCCGATGTTTTTTGGTATACCACCAGAGCACCAGAGCGGCAGGAATAAAGCCTCCATAGAAGGTATATCCGCCCTTCCACACTTTTGGAATCTCAAGTGGGTTTTCAAAATAAAATGACGGTTTTTCAAAGATGACATGAAAGAGCCGAGACCCAATGAGCGCGGCCAATATAATGTAGGTCGCGACATTTAAAAAATGATCCGGATCCATGCCCTCGATTTTGGCTCGTCTGACCACCAAAAAAAGTGCGACACTAAATCCAATGGCAAGCATCGTTCCATAGCCTGGGATTGGGATCGAATAAGGACCCAGAGGTATGGTAAAAAGGATGGGGTACATACATTCAGTATGCCCAGTGACTCAGTTGGCTGTCAACGAAACGATATGACGAAATTAGAAATTGAAAGAGGGGACATTGGATTTTTCATTCTGTGGTGCTTCGTAATTATCCAACAATCGAATGCCGTCCATATAGGGCGGATGGATTTGCGAGGATTCCTTTTTTACCGAATCTTCTTCGTTAATAGGTTTATTGGGTTCATTGGTTTCTTGGGGTTGTAACTCAGATTTAAATTTTTCCAAAAACTCTTCACCAAACGAACGACCATAGCCTCGCTTCATTTCTCGAATTAAAAAGCGCCCGATATCTCTCACACTTTCAATGTGGGCCTGGACCGTTTTTTCCAATTCCTTCGATGTTTCAAATTCTTTGAATGCGCATTTAAAATCTAGGATTAGACGCTCTTGAGCTGAATCTTCAGAATATGTATTGGATTCGTCATCTGGATTTTGAAAATTTTTAGGATAGACCTGATTCATGTACGCTTTATCCAGTTGATCCATATATCGAAAATGATCCCGAAGCCTTTCATTTATAACACCGCTCACATCGGCCATCGCTGTCTGACTGGCCTTCGCAAGTTCCGTTTCATTTTGAAGCAAAGCCGTCATTCGAACCTCAGCCATTTTTTTTTGCAACGTAAAAAGATCATCTGTGGAAAGATCAGAAGCCAAACTCGATATGACCCTTGCTGTATTTTTTCGAACAGTCGATTTTTCATGATGCATGAGATGCCACAACCAACCGGATATTCTTCTGGAATCATCCACATCTCTCAACTTCGCAGCAATCGCTTCAATGTGAATATTGGGTTCAATGGTCATCAACTGAATCAATACTCCTGGAGGGGTCACTTCTGTGTGGTCCTTAAATGAGTAATCCTCAAACCCTTGAGCGAACCCCAGAGAGCCAAATCCAATCATCAAAAGCATTTGTATCATCAAAACTCTAAATGTGGTCATATGGACTCCCTCTCTAATATGAAGAAATGCAAATGTCATACCAAGCACAACATTCTTCTCACATAGACTTAAGCATTTGAAAATACAGGCATTAATCCAAATCCCACCATTAAAATTTAATGAATTTTAGATGAATGGGTGTAGATCTATTTAGCCGCCGTTTGATTATTGGCCAGTCATGCTTTATACTGAATTTAATTTTAAGGTATCTCAATTCTGCACCCCAAAACGTTTAAACAAAGCGAGGTCATTATATGTCATCTGGAGATATAAAGGCTGATCCAAAGGGGATTTCAACGAAACGTCTGGCCGATGAAATCGAGCGAATTAAGAAGGAAAAAGTACTTAAACATAAAGTGGTATCCTTGGCCGACTATCGATCGGTGCAAAAGAAAGCCGCGCCCAAACACTTGCTCGTGGTGGATGATGACGAAACCACTCGAAATGTCTTAAAGCGTTTATTTGAAAAAGAAGGATATGACGTCGTTTTGGCACAAGATGCCTCAGAGCTTATAAAAATTCTAGAAGTCCAACCGATC
>CAZDSE010000062.1:0-6642 GCA_964507905.1 uncultured bacterium
CCCATTTTTTTTTGAATGAGCATGGACAGGTTTTCGAAATCGGCCTGAGTGAGTCCGACATTATCAAAATCCAAATCCTCAGAAAAACGGGTATTTCCATGGGCGATATGAATGGCAGTCCCTCCCATAAAAATGAGTTGGTCTAGAAATTTTGAACCGTAAATACTCTCCAAAATTTTATATTGTAGATATTCTCGAAGAAGGTTTCGCTTAAAGGGACGTAGATGCTCCGGATAAAAAGACTCTATTTGTTTTAGGTCAAGCATGTTGCATTGCCTCCCAAAAAGCATGGATTCTGCTTTTTAAATGTTTTTGATTAAACTTTTTGAGTAGAAAAGAAAGTTTCCTGGGTTTAATGATTTTAAAGAATCTTTCTTTATTCATTCTGAGACTCTCATACGCATTTTGATCCTGAATATCAGGATTCAAATAAAAGAAATCCAACAATGCTTTTTCTGGAACCGCTATTTTAAAACATGTGTGGTCTGTGTTTTTAATCTCATATCCCCAAAATAAGTGGGATTTTACAGAGTGATATATAAAAGAGGCTGCGGGTGTGTTGAAGGTATTTGTTTTTCGAGTGGATATGGATGTAATGCCGTAAACGCTCTCGGGGATGAGTCCATAATAGGAGAATGCAGATTCAAGAGAAATATAAGAAGGGGTATAAATTTTATTTGCAATTTCAAATAAGCGTAGCTCATTGAGAGTGATATCTGAAAAAAGATAATATCCTCGGAGGATTTTTTTAATATACCCCTTGCTTTGCCATTCATTCAGTCGTCTTCTATGGAATGCGGGATCTACTTTTTGAATATCAGATAACGAAATGACACCAAAATTCCCGAGATTTTCTTTAAATTTGATAAAATTCATCGTATTTCCTTTTTATGCTATAAATAGCATGTTCAAGAAATATTATAAGATCATTTATGAATATTGTCAAATATGCTTATATGGCAGATCATTAAGAAAATAAAATGCCAATTTTTGTCCCTGTTTAAGAGGTTGGCGCCATCTAAAAGTTACACAGGGTTTGGCTGGCATCTGATTTTAATATCATTCTTAGATTACAGAAAATAAATGAACTTTTTAGAGACTTAGGGGTTTAATATATCTTTAATTCAAATCGGCACGGTGTTTGCACATTTATAAAAGTGAGACATATTCCACCTAGCCAGGGTAGTGCGAATAAAGTATTTTCTTACCCCCCGTACTTATTCACACCCCCTGGCTCTTTTTTTAAGGTTGTTCAACGATCATCGCCAACGCTTCACCGCCACCGATACAAATCGCAGCCAATCCATAGCGGACATTGCGATGTTTCATGGCGTAGAGAAGGGTGGTCAAGATTCGAGTGCCACTGGCGCCGATGGGATGTCCCAGTGCCACGGCACCTCCATGGACATTTACTTTTTTGGGATCGAGTTTGAGTTCTGATATGGCGGCCAATGCCACCACAGCAAATGCTTCATTGATTTCAAAAAGATCGATATCTGAAATTTTTAGATTCGATTTCTGTAACACTTTTTGAATGGCTTTGACTGGGGCGGTTGTAAACCATTCTGGCGCTTGGGCATGCGAGGCATGGGCCACGATTTTGGCAAGAGGGGTCAGTCCTCTTTTTTTGGCTTCATCGGCTGTCATGAGCACTGTGGCTGCTGCTCCGTCATTCAATTTCGAACTGTTGGCGGCTGTGATGGTTCCATCTTTTTCAAAGACGGGAGTTAAAGATGAAATCTTTTCCAGTTTGGCCTTGCCTGGTTCTTCGTCAATATCAACCGTTGTCGTTTTTCCCTTTTGACCTTGAAGAGACAAAGAAAGGATTTCTTCTTTAAAGAGCCCTTCTTTTTGGGCGGTCAGCGCTTTCTGATAACTTTCTAATGCAAATGCATCTTGCTCTTTTCTCGAAAAATTAAATTCGCGAGCACAGAGTTCGCCCGCAGATCCCATATGAAATTGATTGTAGACATCCCACAGGCCATCTTTAATCATGGAATCTTCAATTTGTCCGTGACCCAATCGGTATCCGGTTCGTGACTTTTCCAATAGATGCGGAGTGCGACTCATGCTTTCCATTCCACCGCATACAGCAATGTGAATGTCATTTGTTGCGATCGCTTGTATTCCCAAAATTACCGATTTTAATCCCGATCCACATACTTTTCCGACGGTGGTGCATGGTACATCTGGTGGCAAACCTCCAAATATCGCAGCTTGCCTGGCGGGTGCTTGGCCGATTCCAGCCGTGAGAACACAGCCCATAAAAACTTCGGAAACTTCGTTGGGTTGAACATTAGATCGCTTGACCGCCTCGGTGATAACATCAGCGCCCAGGCGTGGGGCAGGGACGGTGCTGAGCGAGCCATTAAAGCTTCCGATCGGCGTGCGAACTGCACTTGTAATGACAATGTTATTCATGCATCAAAATGGATGACATAATTTAAATAAATTGACAAGAATATGATTCTTATTTATTGTCATTTCAGTTGTGTTGTTTAAGAAAATCGTTTTAACCGGTTTTTGTCTTTTATCCAGCTTAAATGTTTGTCTCGCTTCTCCGTCTAGAAATGTCAATAAAAATCAAGGCTGCGTTCTTCAATCGCCCAAAGAAAATAAGTTAAAAGATTTTGTGTTGGAGCCTTTGTCTGAAGGAAAGTTTCTCAAAGGAAGGCCTCTGACCACATTTGATTTTTCAACATTATCCCCCTTTCCATTTGTTCCCAATCATGAGCGTGTGGGATATTCCGTTACCAAAACAAGTAATATTGTGACGTTATTGATTGAGTTTGATGATCCCCAACACAATCAAATCTCAAAACCAGGTCAGTCCACCACGATGTGGGTCGACGATTTTTCTCCTTCTCATTATGATGATTTAATTTTTAGTCGGGTCTTGGAAAAGCACAGCATGGCCAATTACTATTTAGAAAACTCCTCAGGACGTTATACCGTTGTTGGAAAGACGTTTGGATGGTTTAAGGTCCCACATCCGGAATCATTTTATGGGCAGGATAAAGACCCAGAGTCGGGTGGGCATGACAATGCCAATGGACCGGTGTGGAAGTTAATTGCAGATGCGGTTCCATCCATGGAAAAAGATGTCCCCTGGGCAGACTATGACAAAGTGGACCGATATGATTGGGACAACGATGGAGACATCAATGAACCGGATGGATATATTGACCATGTCATGGTGGTACATGCCGGGGAAGGACAAGAGGGGGGTGGCGGCACGCAAGGCGATAATGCGATTTGGTCTCATCGTGCACGGGCCAATTTTCAAGCACCCGAAAGCCAAAATATGGTGGGGCCTCAAAATTTTAAAAAACGTGGCGGCATTCAAGTATCGAAAGATTTGGACCTGTGGCTCTTAGATTATACAATGATGCCCGAAAATGGGGATCCAGGAGTTTTTTCGCATGAATTTGGACATGATTTGGGACTTCCAGATTTATACGACACGCAGCCCTTAAATCAGTCGCAATCTTCCGTCGGATTTTGGTCCATTATGGCCTCTGGAAGTTGGACTGCGTTAAAAGGGGAACCTCTGGGATCAACCCCCACGCACTTTGGTCCATGGGAAAAAATGAAACTGGGATGGCTGGATTATGATGAAGTAGATTTGGGCCAAAGTCCAGAGCTTCATAAATTTACACTTTTGGATCGAGTTGAATTTCACGGACGAAAAGCACAGGCATTGAAAATTAAGCTGCCAAAATCAGAAAAAGAGATTCCCATTATAAATCCCCAAGATGGGAAACATTTTGCCTATAGTGGAATGGGGCATGAATTGGTTCAATCGATGGCAACGGATATTGATTTAACATCCGTTCAAAGTGCGACACTTAAATTTAAAACTTATTATGACATTGAAAGTGATTATGATTATGCCTATGTCGAAATTGAAAATGACGAAGGAAAATTGGTGCCGATTCCCGGGAATATTACGACTGCGGAAAATCCAAATGGGAGCAATCTGGGAAATGGCATTACGGGAAATTCGATCGCATGGACGGATGCTGTATTTGATTTAACCCCTTACGTCGGACATAAGAGAAGACTCAGATTTCGATATGTCACAGATCCTGCCGAAGGTGGGAAGGGATTTTGTATCGATCAAATTGAAATTCCGGAAATCTTATTTAAGGAAGATTTTGAGGGGACCCAAACAGGGCATATTTTTGAGATTACGCCAGCCGAGTGGATTTATAATGGATTTATGAAGTTAGAAGATGGCCTATTTCATAAACCGTTTACGCATACATATTTCTTAGAGTGGAGAACATATGATGGATTCGACCGGGCCTTGGAAAGTGTCTATTATTATAAAACTCTAGATACGGTGGATTATTATTCTTATGCACCGGGACTTCTGTTTTGGTATCAAAATGATTTTTATGAAGAAGGCGACAATCGCGCGGGTGTTCATCCCGGAGCTGGGTCTCTTCTCGTCGTAGATTCCAGAGCCAAGGCAGAAAAGAAGATTGACGGAACTCCATTTAAACCGTCATTGCAACTTCACGACGCGGCTTTTGGATTTACGCCCTCCGAAAAATATTTTATCGCAGACAAACACTGGTTAGGGGGCACATCTGCCATGCCGGTATTTAACGACCTGTTTGGATACTATGACAAAGAGGCTCCATATAGTTCCGTTCAGCTTCCGCAAGTCGGTTTAAGCTTTTCTCTCATCAATATGTCGCCTGACAGATCCGCTGCACAAGTGGCCGTGCATTACTCAGCAAAGAAATAAGCTTTTCTCATACAGTTTTAATGTTTTCATTTGTCTGATTTGGTATTGAACTCCAATTGGAGTACAATAAATAGAGAAGGTGGAACGTGTGCGGGGAAATGAAGATCTTGATATAATTTACAATGAAACTAAGGAGAGAGTGTATGATTTTGCGCAAGAACCAACAATGGGGAATGGGATTTTTTGCGATTGGAATTTTTGGGGGGATATTTTTGTGCTCCGTGACTGTTGCACAGATGAAATCCTACGAGAGTCGCCTTTCTGAAATTGCGAATCAAAAATCGAATCTTGAACTTGGGACCATGTCTGGGCAGGATAAAAATGAGCTGCGTAAAAAAGAGCTATTCCACTTATATGCGTATGAACCGGCCAAGCCTTCAGAGGCTGTTCGACAAGAAAAGGTGACCACAGAGTATGTCGAATTTCGAAAAAAACACAATGTCCCCGAATATATTGGCGATGACGCTGTGAAAGATGTCATTCGAAAAACGAAAGATGACAAAGTGAAAGAAGAAGTCGTAAAAATCGTCGAAGCCGAGAAGCTTTTATATGATTCATATTCTACGTTTCATCAAGAAAAAGAAAGGACGGAGGTCATTAAAGGAACGCTCCGATCGGCGGGAATGAAGGAGACGAATAAGAATGGTGAAAAGGATATGGCGACCCGCATTGATATTCTGGGGCGTCAAACATCCAGTGTTTTAAAATCTTCTCTCGAAAAATTAGTCGAAGCCAATGCCATTGGAACAGAGAGCATGCAAGGAAACCAGTATATGGCTTCTGGGGGACGCGTATTTCCCAAACTTAATTTAGAAGAAGATAAAGAGTTGCTGAATCTTCGAAGCCAGGTGTTGGTCAAAGTGCAACGAGAGTTGTTAACCGTGATGGCCAATGCCATTAATCTGCAATATCACAAAGAACAAGGAGATACTGCCAAAGAAGACATTAAAAATAAAGACCAACTCTTGGCGTTTGTGAGAACTGTTCCGCCAGCGCAGCAGGCCGAGCGCGCTCAAGAAATCAAAACCTTTGTTCGCCAGTGGGCCGGCAAATCGCTTGAGAAACGAGAAGGACAAATTACATTCAGTGATGCCGAAATCGATCACCTTGTTGAAGAAATTCTCAATATGCAACGAACCGCTGACGGAGATAAATTTAATTCTCAAAAACTGCAGCAATTATTTCAAAATCGCACACCAGATCAAACTCAAGCATTGACCAAATTGGGAACCGATCCATCTCATTTTACTCCTGGCGAAACGAAGTCTTTAAATCAACAGTTTATTCAATCCGAAAAAAGTGGAATGAGTGCCGATATGTTTCGACCGGGTGTGGATCCACATCGGCTAACGGCAGAAGAACGAAAAGAATTTGATGCATCGATGAAGAAATGGAGCGAGGAGAGGGGAACGGATAGATCGAGTCCAGTAAATTTTGGAAATCCAAATGCTCCGGCGGGTTCAAGTTGGACGGGGCCTGACAATACCCCGGGGGGGCCACCCTGTTCCTATATGTGTGACGCTCCAGCAAATTAAAGGGGAGAATATATATGAATTTCTATCCATATAAGACAACCGGAATTGTGATGATGGGGATGATGTTATGCTCTGTTGGATTTGCACAAGAGAAATCTCAAGAGAAATCCTATGAATCTCGTCTCTCGGAAATCGCTAATCAAAAGTCCAATCATGAATTGGGCACCATCTCTGGACAGGACAAAAAAGAATTACAGAAGAAAGAGCTGGTTCATGCGTATTCATATGTCCCCAAAGAAAATATTTCGGAAATAAAAAAAGAACCTGTACAAAAACAATCACTCAATTCGGAGTATTTTGAATTCCGGAAAAAACACAATATTCCAGACTACATTGGAAATGATGCGGTGA
>CAZDSE010000062.1:6652-9366 GCA_964507905.1 uncultured bacterium
AGCAGAAAAGCTATTGTTTGATTCGTATTCTGCCTTTCACAAGGAAAAGGATAAAACGGAATTAGAACAAGGCTTGATCAAGGCAGCTGGCATTAAAGAGCCAAAAAACAAAGACAAGGGGATTGAAAAAGACATGGAGACCCGAATTGATATATTGGGAAAACAAACGTCGAGCATTCTAAAAACATCTATCGATAAACTTGTAAAAGCCGATGCGATCGATGAAAAGGATGTCAGAAGTCCACAGTATATGGCTTCGGGTGGTCGGGTTTTCCCAGGACTTGAATTTGATGAGGATAAAGATCTTCTCAATATGCGGGGTCAGGTATTGGCCAAAGTCCAAAGAGAACTGATGGCAGTGATGGCCAATGCCATAAACCAGCATTATCATAAAGAGCAGGGGGAAACCGCCAAAGAAGAAATCAAAAGCAAAGACCAACTCTTGGCGTTTGTTCGCGTAGATGAAAAAGCGGAGGTGAGACAAACGGTCCATGAAGAGCGGATGCAGGCTCTCATGCATTTTATTGAACAAATTGAAAAGGACCCGCAGTCCGGGTATCGGTATTTTAAGGATTTTAATCCGCAGTCGTTGCAGTCTATAAAATCAGAACTGACCTCACTCAGAAGTAAAAATATTTCAGATATCGATGTGGCTCATTTATATGAGACGTTGGAAAAATCAGGGGCCGTGGCCTTGTTTGCCACAAGCTGGAGTGATCCATTGCGGGCCGATTTGGATCCATCCAAAATGACCAATGAACAAATCGAAAAAACGCTTCAAGATGCAAGCAAGTGGGACCAAATCAAACGGGCGTCTGGGATGAGTGAACATAGCTTTAAAACATTAAATGCCGAAGAGACAGCCAAATTAAATGACTCGTATAAAAAAGAAGAAACAGATGGAAAAGCCAAGTATGGCAGCACATTTCGACCCGGGGTAGATTTTGCCCGTCTGTCATTTGCAGAAAAACAAGAATATGAGCAGGCCAAATCAGGTTGGGAAAAGTCCTATGGGGGGAAACCCGGTGGTCCCGATTCGGATATGGAAAAATTTCGTGGAGAATATTTGAAACGAACGGGTAAAAATTATTATGATGATCCCGCCAAAACTTCAGCGAATACTCCGTCACTGTCAGATCAAAAAGCGTATGAGGCAGCCAGAGCCAGCGGAACCGATATGCAATTTAGGCAAGACTATCAAGATCGAACAGGGCAGAATTACTATGAAGCGCCCGCGAATGGACCTGGGAATGTCCCAGACTCTCACCCGGGTGGTTGCAATCCCTGCAATTAGTCTGAATCTTTTTTGTCTTTGTCTGATTTGTCAGTCTTAGTGTCTTTATCTGACGTCGATTCGCTAGACAACTGAGATAAGTACTGTTTTGCAGTTTCTTTGATCAATGTGACGTCTTCTTGATCCCCTTTTGATTTTGCATGAAGTCCAGGATCAATTTTGGTTAAATCTTCCAGGAGATCTTTTCCGATTTTGAACTGGCGATAGGCTTCCCGAAATGTTTCGGGATTGTCTTTATTGAGCTCCGAAACCTTTTCTTTGTGCATATTCACCAGAAAATGTCCCAGTGCTTTCGTGGCCTCGATATAAGTATCATTGCTGTATTTGCATTGGCACTCAGATCGTTTGCTATCCGGAACAAACTCGGATCTTCGAATCATGGTCATAATATATTGAAGTCCACTCAACGCATTGGCTTGGTTCTTTTCCAGATCAAAGTCTTTATCTTGGAGTGATCTTAAGTTTGAAACAATGACGCCTTCATCGTCAACATCCACGTTTAATTTTTCGACAAATTCCTTGGATAGGGAATCTGCCACTTTTTTCTCTCCCGTGTCCATGATAAATATTTTACCCAAGGTGCCTTCAACACCTGCTTCGCCACATCCCGCTAAAAATATTAGGGCAACTGCCAAAATCGTATTTTTCATTAGAATAACCCCACTTTCACACCCATATGAATGGATGTTTTGTTGTAACCTTCGGGATTGCCCGTAAAAATTGGACTTAGGCTTTCAAAATTATAATCTTTCTGAGTGAGCTGCGTTTGAGATACCAAAAAGCTTCCGTTCATATATGCTGAGAGCGTATCCGTCAAATTCAACGTCACACTTGGAATCAATTTGACGGTCGTCATGGTTTCAGCGGATTCCTTAGCGAGCGTCCCCACTTCGTATTTTAAAGCCCCGGTTTTGGTATATTCAATTTCCAAAGAAGATGAAATGAGAGATGTAAAATCATATCCAGCACCGATCGCTCCAGTCATATCATCACCAAAGTCGATGGTGATCCGATTATACGTTTTTGGAAACTTATATGTATAGCCTAAGCTCGTGGTAATAAATCCAGGATAAATGGGCAAATCAAAAATATTGGAGAGACCTGCTGAAATGGCCATGTGATTAAAGTATTCATATCCGGTATCGGCTTCATAACCCATCATCGTGGGTAAGTGGGCATTGGCATGTCCCATGAGTTCACCCACAATCCAATTTAGTATTTGACCGTCTACTCCCAATTTGACTCTGTCCAATGTGGTGTGGCTGATTTCGCTTACAATACGTTTTTCTGCTTTAGACTTTGTTTGGCTATCTTGGACCATGGCCGGAAGAATCAGATGGACCGAAAGAGAGTCAATCGGGGCATATTCGGCTCCCACTTCAATTTTCTTGGTATTGGTTTGAATCTCCTTATCTTGAAT
>CAZDSE010000063.1:0-9327 GCA_964507905.1 uncultured bacterium
ATTATCCCAATTTTCTTCTCCAAACCCCAGCTTAAACCGTCCCAGTCGTCCACTGATATTCCAATACGCATCATCAGATAATTTTAAAAAATCCTTTGATTGAATAAATACATAGTCGGCCAATGGAACTTGCGCAGCAGCGTTATTGAGATTCAGTCTCACGGTGACCGCCAATTTTTCATCTGGCGTAAATTTAAACGCAAGCCTCACATCAGGCACTTCAAAAGTCCCATGTCCATACGAACCATCGAATCCAGAATCAAAATATCCAACCGCCGCCCGTCCCTGAAGTTTTAATTGAGACAAAATATTTTCGAGACTCACCTTTGCATCCTCTGCAACCAGAGTCCCCACGACACCCATCAACCCAATTAAAATAAAATATAACTTTTTCACATCTCCTCCTTTTATAAATCAGACAAAAAAAATTTAAGTCACGTTATGTAATGGCAGATAGCATGTCAAGAAAGATCCCAAACCGTACACTTCACCAGCGTGCCTTTGGGTATCGCAGTTTGATCCAGTGGTAATTCCACAAACACATTGCTCATGGCCGTGGGTTTCATGCGTTGGGAGCCTTGGTCTTTATGGATCAAAACCTGTTTTCCATCAAAATTCCCTCGAAAGAATGCTTTTAAGTTCTTGGGCTTTATGACATCACACGCCAATGGGGCTTGAATGGTCACTGGCAGTGGAACTCTCATCCACTGGTGCAAAAATGGCCGGATGAAATAAGTCCACGCCACCGCAGTGGACACGGCATTCCCGGGAGCCCCGATCCAAAAATGATTTTTGTGACTTGCAAATAAGATGGGTTTCCCGGGTCGTATGGAGATTTTATGAAAATGAATTTTTAATCCGAGTTCTTTGGCCAATATTGGCAAGTCATCTTTTTCTCCCATGGATACCGCTCCCGTTGTCACCAAAAAACTGGGGCCTTTTGTTTTTAACCAATCTTTTAAAAAATCGCCGATCATCAATCGATGGTCATTGAGATGGAGTGTGCGATGAAACGAATAGGACAGCGCTTTTAAATTTGATTTTAAATATATAGAAGACGTGTTGTATATTTCACCATCATGGAGAGTTGTTCCCACTTCTTTCACTTCATCACCAGTCGTGGCCATCCAAAATTGAGGAATTTTAAAAACTTCTACATGTCTTATCCCAAAGCTGGCCAATACCATCAACGCTTCGGGTGTTAAGACTTTGTCTTTACCATAAATGAGTTCCCCTTTTTTATAGTCTTCTCCGGCATATCGAATATTATCCCCAACTTTGAATGACGTATTTTTCAATATGCGAATCACTTCCTGGCCTGATGTATTTTTATTAACCTCCACATTTTCAATTGGAACGACGACTTCTGCCCAGGGTGGAACTTTGGCTCCCGTCATAATACGAATGGACACTGTGCTTGGATCATCCAACTTATCTATTGCTACACCTGCTACATCCACCGCTTTGGCCAGGCGTGTTCCTTGAATGACAACTTCTGATGACATTTGAGACATCCGAAGCGCAACCCCATCCATGGCACTGTTGCTAAATAAAGGCAGATTACAGGGACTCATGATATCTTTCGCAAGCCTTCTCCCCAACGCCTCGTCTATGAAAAGAGATTCGGTTTCTGCGATGGGTGCGACATCTAAAAAAAGTTTTAAAGCGTCTTCATGTGTAATCATTTTGGTCGATTTCGGTGCGTGCATTCTCCACGCAAAGCACAGATGGCATTCGATAACAAATCCCCCAAAATATCGAGTTGCTCTGTCACTGCTTTTGGATTTCCGGGGAGAGCCAAAATCAACTTTCCGTTTTTGACATAGCCTCCGCAGCGAGAGAGATAACTATTGAGAGAATACTTCACACTTTCATATCTTAAGAGCTCTCCAAATCCGGCTATTTCATAATCGCAAAAGAGTCTCAACGTTTGTGGCGTAATATCTTTGGGTCCAAGGCCCGTTCCGCCGCTCACAACCACCAGATCTGCCTCATTTAAATGTCCCAAAAGTTCTTGGCGCAATTGCTCGGGGTCATCGGGAACCAGCGATTTTCCCAAGTTATTGAATCCATGCGTGGCCAGCCAATGAATGGCAGCGGGTCCGGCTTGATCATCATAGGTTTTAGAATACGCCCGATCGCTGCTTACGATCACATAGCTTGTATTGGTCTTTTCCATACGCCTGATTTCCCTCCTTCTTTATACTCTAATGACACACGTTGAATCTCGGCTCCTTTGCATTTGGACTTAATCATGTCATAGGCGGCCAATGCTCCGAGGGAAGCCCCCACCATGGCTTCCATTTCAACACCGGTGGATCCTGTGGTTTTAACCATGCATTCAATTAATATTTTATTTTTTTTAATATCCACTGCACAATCCACATGCGTCAAAACCAGTGGATGACAAAATGGAATGAGCTCGCTTGTTTTTTTAGCTGCTTGAATGCTGGCGATCCGAATGACAGCCTTTAATTCTTGTTTGGCCTTTTCAGATAACTCCTTTTCAATACATACAATTCCCGTATCAATCAATGAACCAGCTTTGGCCATGCGCTGGGTGCTGTTTTTCGATGTCACATCCACCATCACGGCCTTTCCTTGGATTAAATGCGTAAAATCTGCCATCTCTACCCTCCCACTTTTCTAAAATGAACCAGATTTCCCCAATGGCCGTTGATTAAGTCATGTTCCTGAGGTTTCATCTCTGTCGATTGTTTAATAAATTCTACGAGTCGATCGACTCCCTCTTCCAGAGGCAACTCGATATCGTCATTGGAAAAGAGACATAATCGCAATTTTCCCCGCGCTGTTACTCTCAGTCGATTGCATCGGCTACAAAAATTACAAGAGAGTGGAGAGATAAATCCAATTCTGGCTGGATACTCTGGATGATCGTATAAGACCGCAGGTCCCGCAGGTTCGTGCTCATTTATATTCATACTGTGTCCATACCCGAGAGATTGAATCATGTCTTCAACCACATGATTTGAAACAAAGTTTTTTTCAAAAAAAACTTTGTTCACATCCGTCGGCATCAGTTCAATAAAACGCAATGTCAGGGGTCGGTCTTTCGCCCAGTGAATAAGTTTGGGAATGTGGTCTAAATTTTCTTCTCGCAAAACGACTGTATTGAGTTTGACACTCAGATCCTGATTCAACGCTGCATCTGTGAGACTCAACACTTTCTCTGCCAATCGACTTTGAGTAATTCGATTAAACAGACTGGACTCCATCGCATCGAGACTGATATTGAGATGGGTCAATCCACTTTCAACATACGTAGACAAATCTCGAATCATACTTCCATTGGTGGTTAAAGAAATGGTTTTATACCCCAGCGCCCGAGCCGAAGAAATAATCTCTAAGACTTTCGGATGAAGTGTGGGCTCCCCTCCGGTAAACCGTACTTTTGAAAATCCAAGCTTTCGAAATGCTTTGAGAATGGTGATGGCATGTTTTTCTGATAAAAAATTCTTAGCATCTTTCCAGCCAGGAAATCCTTTGGGCAGACAATATATGCACGCCATATTGCACGCTTCAGTTAAAGACATTCGTAAATAATTAAGTCTCCTGCCAAATGCATCTTTCAGTTCATCGCCAAAATATTCCCCAGCCTCTTCAAGCGTATTTAAATTAATGGCCACTCGTTTTAATTCTTCATCGGAAGAATTTATTAAATAAAGTGATTTAAAAGATTTCAAAATCTCTCGGACGCTCTTATTTTCTAAAAAATAACGTTCTTGCCCCTTATCCCACACAGATGGGAATGGAATGGGATCCGCATTTTCATCCATAAATGCAGCGGGGAAATTTTTGCTCTGCAATAATTTTTTTAAGAGCGATCGATCCAACCCCAATTGATCCACAGCACACACCACCACATGCCGATATGTGCTTTCTTCTAATGCATGCTTTAATCCAAAAAACGCAGCACGATCGTTCCGACTTTGATCCACAATGACCCGATAAATGACTTGAGGATTCCTGACACAGCTCGGAATGATTTCCAAAAACTTTTCTCTTTGTTCCTGATTGGAACAGA
This sequence comes from uncultured bacterium, assembly GCA_964507905.1. Lineage (GTDB taxonomy): Bacteria > Bdellovibrionota > JACOXK01 > 2-02-FULL-40-11 > 2-02-FULL-40-11 > CAZDSE01. Next base: position 4,046 of record CAZDSE010000063.1, read on the forward strand.
CCACCAAGATTTCTTGAAAAAGAGAAGAAATTGGATCCAAAAGATGCTGAATGAGCGATCGCCCATTCACATGAAGCAATCCTTTGTCTTGCCCCATGCGCTGTGAGCGACCGCCCACCAAAACTGCCAGCGTATTCTGGGTGTCCACCACAACGAGGTTTTATCCCAAGTCGGAAAATATTAAATATGACCTGGATCATGTATTGATATTTGGGGAACATGATAGCCATTCAGATGTCATGAAAATTCAAGTCCTATACTTTGCAATCCTAAGAACTCAAACCGGAAAGAATCAGGAAATAATCGAGGTATCTGAAAAAAGTTCAGTAAAAGAAATCTATCAAAAGATCAAAGAAAAATATCCCACACTTTCCGCACTGGAATACATCGCCACTGCCCTAAACGACGAATACGTAACTCCACAATCCATATTGAAAGAGGGGGATACAGTCTGCCTTATTCCACCGGTTTGTGGAGGATAATGTGCCAGAAGATTCAGTGATCATCACAGCCCTTCCGATTCGTCCAGAACTCTTGGCCAATCGTCTTCGTCATGATGCCAATGCCGGGGCATGCGTTATATTTGAAGGATGGGTGAGACAATATAATGAAGGGAAAAAAGTGAAGGATCTGACCTATGAATCCCACACATCCATGAGCATCAAAGAAATTTATAAAATTATTCAAGAAGCCAAGCTGAAATTTAAAATCGATCACATTTTGGTCAGCCACCGGATCGGAAAATGTCATATTGGCGATATTGCTGTATGGATCGGCGTTATCGGAGAACATCGGTCTCCTTGCTATCAGGCCTCCGAATATGTCATACATGAGTTAAAGCATCGTGCTCCCATTTGGAAATTGGAATCCTATGACAACGGCGAAACCCACTGGATTGGATGTTCAAGTTAGACTTTTTAAAAATGCCATGTTCTTTTTTTCCCTGTGTTTTCTCTGTGTGGGATTATTCTTTATTTTTTCGCCCCACTCCACAATTCAGTACCTAAACTCCATCTCTCTCATGACCCACATCGGCCATCCCATTTCTGAAATTCAAGATTTTTTTTGGTTGGCCTTGGCTGGAAGCATGATGATGACGGTGGCGTATTTGTGTTTCATGTCATATCAAAATCCACTGGATCCGACACCTCCGCGGGCAGTGCTGATTACCAAATTCTCAAGTACGGCTTTCTTTTTTATTTCATTTTTACGAACCTCCAACGCGTGGTATCTGCTGGGATCAATTGTTGATGGTTTTATTTTTTGTTTCATTTTATTTCTCTATATTCGGACAATCCATGGTGCAAAAGCAATTTAATCAGCAATTTCCATTTTATGAGATTTGGTATGGAAAAATAAATTTTTCCCCCAAGTCTGCCCTTTGGTTTCGCTACACGCTTCTCAACGGAGAAAAAAAGGAATCCGCACTCTGGGCTATTTTTTTTACAAAAAATCATATTGTTGCACAAAAAGAAATTTATTCTCTCGAATCACTGGTTTTTAAAGATTCATCCATTTTTTTACCGAATGGAACCTTGTCGTCATCCAAAGTCCAGGGAAATTTACCCAAAATTCAATGGGACATGACATACACATCGAACCACGGCTCGAATGATCTCATGCCCAAATTCATCCAAACCTTTCATATTTCTAAATCTTTTACCACGACTCCTATGGTCGATGGTCGATTCCATGGCCTTCTCACCGTCGATGGAAAAAGAATAGAGATTCAAAATGGCTATGGAATGATGGGTCACGTGTGGGGGAAACGATATGCCCAAGAATGGGTGTGGGCCCATAGCAATCAATTTGATGAATCTGGCATATTATTCGAAGGTCTATCGGCCAGACTTTCCATTTGTGGGATACAAACCTCACCCCTCACATCTTTATATGTTCGTGCCAATGAACACGATTATCATTTTAATCGTCTTCGCGATCTCCTTTTTTCACAATCATTATACAAAGAAGGCTATTGGAATTTTGAAGCCCATTCGAAATCCACTTCTGTCATCGGAAAATGTCGTGCCTTACCCAAAGACATCGCGACCATCACCTATACCGATACGAACAACTCATCTCTTTATTGTCACAACTCCAAACTGGCATCGATGGTGTTAACACTCATTGACCATGACCGAAAAACGGAAGACACCTGGACATCTTATGAAACCACTGCGTTTGAATGGGTGACACGCACTCCCCCTTCAACACCACCCCTCTTATGAAGAGACCAGAGCTCATTTGGAACGAACGCAGCTTAAGGACATATGCCAATCAACTCATGGGGGGGCAGATATATCCTTTGAGACACGCTTCGCTATCGTCTCCGCAGGATATATCTGCCCCCCTTGAAAGTACTTTGGCAAATGCCCATCACATCATCTATTGTTATCCTCTTAAATATTTCATTCTTTCTCATGTTGCATTTTTCTTAATGGAATTTATGGTGCCAATATATTTTCGGCGTTTTTCCAGATTTTCCAATTTGTCCAATGAAGAAGCCCAATATATTTTAAACACCCTGCACCATCATCCAAGTCTGGCCATTCGGCTTGCATTTAACTTATATAAAATCCCTGTTCTTCTTTCATTAAAACCGCCCAAAAGATTCGTTCGGGATGATCTATATGAAGTTTGATATTTGCATCATTGGATCTTGAGCCGGAGGGGCTGCCATCGCATGGGGTCTCAAAGATTCTGGACTTAAAATTGCTGTCATTGAAAAAGGCGATTGGGTCAGGCGAGATCAGACGGAATCCTGGGTCCTGCAGCACATTTATCGCGATCAAGGATTTGTGGGCGCTCTGGGAAATCTATTTATTGGTGTTCCGACTGGTGAAGCAGTTGGGGGAACCACAACGATCAATTCAGGAACTTGTTTTGAAACACCCAAAACCATTGTCGAAGAGTGGAATCAAAAATTAAATATTTCTGTAGACTATCATGAACTCGTGCCCCACTTTAAAACATTGACCCATCTCTTATCCATTAAAGAAGTCCCTGAAAATCTTATTTCTATTGGAAATAAACTGTTCCGCGATGGACTAAAACAACAGGGCTTCATTCAATATTTTCCTTTAAAGCGCGCAGAGCACAATTGTCAGGGAGCAGGTCGATGCCCATTTGTGTGTCCCAATTCAGCCAAACAATCTGTGGATCTGTCTTTGCTTCCTGCGTTTTTAAAAAGTGGCGGCACATTGCTGTCCAAAACCACTGTCACGGGGATTTCTGAAACACGCGATGGAATCCGTCTCACCTGTAGTGCAAATAACACACCCATCATGATTCAATGTAAAACTCTCATTTTATCCGCCGGCTCTCTTTCAACGCCGCTTCTCATTCGTAAAAATAAATTGGGCAGTCATTGGAAACACGCTGGGAGTGGTCTCACCATTCATCCGGCCACCAAAGTATTTGCCCAATTTCCCAATGCCATTCAGTCGTGGAAGGGAGTTCCCCAGGCGCTGGGATTTAAGCATCCAGACTATCCTTCACTCTCGTTTGAAGGCGTATTTACACCCATGGAAATTGCAGGCCTCGTTTTGCCAGTGATCGGATCTTCCCTTCGTGATTGGTTCTCACATTATGATCATGTGGCATCATTTGGGGTATTACTCAAAGATTCATCATGTGGAACGATCCGGTCTTATCCCATCTACGGTCCTTGGCTCCACTACGATTTGCCAAAGCAAGATTTTTTGAATCTGATCGAAGCCGCTCGTTTTTTGGGACTCACCTATTTGGCTGCTGGCGCCAAAAAAGTTTTGATGCCATTTACGACCCAAAACAATGAATTTTCAGATTATGACGTACTTAAAACATTCGACTTTTCTTCAGTCAAACCTGCTCAGATCAACGCCATGGGATTTCATCCATTGGGAACATGTGGCATGGAAAGAGTGGTCGATTCAAATCTAAAACTATATGGCTCTCAGCGTATTTTTGTGGCCGATGGCTCCGTCGTCCCGACATCTTTGGGCGTCAATCCCCAGATTACGATTATGTCTTTGGCTTTGCGATTGGCCGAGCAAATTAAAACTAATCAATAAATCTCGGAAAAGTTGTATTAAACGATGTGGGATAGGACTGAAGGTCGGCCATGGGATGGGTCACGGGAGAAGTGACCTCCTGAGGATGGATGCCAAATGCATCGCATTCTTCTTGAACCATTTTGGCACACCAGGCCAGAGTTTTTGAATAAAATGGATGACGCAACACACCGGGTCGCTGGCTTAATATGCCCACAAATCGTCCCAAATGGTCATTTAAAAATTTCTTTCTGGCGGAGCGAACAATTTCAACTCCTTCGTCTTTTTTCTCTGTTTTTAACACCTGCTCTTTCATTAAGAGAAGTGCATAAAACTCTAATTCGACAGAAATGTGATCGGCCATCTCTTTAATCATTTCTTCTTGCCCCAACTCAAAACCAAACGCCAAATAAAATCCCGATAGATCGGCCAACTCGACTGTTTTTCTAAATGTGCGATCATTTCCATATTCGGTCTCATGAGGAGAATTTATGACTTCCCCTCGATCAAAAATATCAATATAATCAGATCGAAGCTCATCCAATGCTTTCTGAGATGATAAATAATATTTCAGCTTATTTTTTAGATCTGAAGACAGACCTATTTTTTTAGCGGCATCGTCCTCCAACAAAAATCCCACATAATCGCAAAATTTGTCATTGGGATAGCCGGGATAGCCCGTCATCAGTGAAGCAAACATAAATGCCATGGATTTTGGCTCTTTGAATGAAAATGTAATGGAGTGCTTCATTATTTCTTTGCCTCAAGTAACAGAGGTTCCCAACTGAGGGTAATGGATTTTCGACTCCCCACTTCTCCCTTTCCCCCTTGCCATACGGCAAATGCCACAAATGTGGATTTTCCCATCTGCAATGAAGATCCCCCATTGAGCTCTATGGGTCTAGAAATCTCAACCGACCACTGTCCGTTCTTCCATTCACCCACTGCCTCCGCCCGGGAATTTTCTATGACAGAACTACTTCCAAATCCTTCGGCAAAAATTTCATCAATCCCTTTGGACTTTGTAAACGACTGCGGATTTCCGGCAGACTTTCCTGGACTAAATACTTCCCGATCCTTTTCAGTGATTTTTTGAAGTACGCGATCATGCGAATATTGATTGGCAAACTCCAATGGATAAATATCGACAGACATATTGGGGTAGTGATCTCGCATATCCAACATCCCTTGCTCTTTGTCTTTTTGATATTGGGCTCTCCAATGAAGAATATGAACGGGTTGCTCTTTAGA
>CAZDSE010000064.1:0-9264 GCA_964507905.1 uncultured bacterium
AGCAAATCTTTGATTGAGATCTACCCGATGAGCATCATCTCAGCGGCACATCGGATTTGATCTCTCTGTTGGAGAAAGTGAATGTTTTATCACCAATTCCCAAGGCGATGTGATAAACATACACTATCTTTTGCAAGTGCCCGTCATCACCTATGGTGAATTCAGGCATCAATGGAAGCAAAAAGAAATGAGAGTCTGAATCAAAAGCATCCTCAGTAACCATATTCGAAATCTCATTTAATCTATCCAGCATGCTGTTTAGGTCCACTCGATCGAACTGATCAGACATTGTTACCGACTCCATCTCATGATCCAGTCGAGACTGAATCGCCTCTCTGGTCCGATAGAACGATCTAATGTCGAAGCCATTATTCTCATATGAAAAGCGCTCCAGCATGTCGTTCAGAGTGAGAGGGCTAGAGAAATCTTTTGGGTTTTCTTGAGCTTCATCTTGAGAATTTTCTAATTCCTGTTTTGGTCCGGCATTTGCGAGGCCTTCAGGAAATTCGCTGCTGCGATATCCCATTCCTTGACATACAGACTGATAAAAATCCCAATCTCCTCCCCATAGCGACAAAGATTTCTGAATCTCTTCCATGCGCTGGGGTGCCAAACTCAGGAGTTCTTGCTCATAGAGCTCGAACCATCGCTTGGGTTCTATTTTTTCTTCAGGAGAGATATAGAGAACAAACCTCTGGGAATCAGAGTCGATGGTTTTGCAGGGAAGATCTTTGGTCACTTGGAGTTGACATCGGATGGGTTTAAACCCAACCGGTTTATGGACACCGGGTGGAGGATTTCGAGTCAAATAGATCGCCTCTATTGCATTTTCGGGCAATGGCACAGCATCTAAAAAGTAAAATAAATTCCTAAATAACTTTGGATTTTTATACATATCCTCCCACGAAAATTTAAGAGATTTATCTTGCTCAGTCTTCGAATAAGTATGGAAAGGAACATTCACTCTTTTCTTCAAATAATTCAGAACGTCTGAATGATCGCGATACAGATCCTGTCCGACTTTCAGAGACTCTGGTTTTTGCCAGTGATCTGATCTTTGCTTTATGGCTTGTATGATTTTGTTTATTTTATGATCATCCTCATTAATATGCTCCCTTAGAAAATTTGCGTAACTCTTCTCTTTATCTCTGACTACGGTGATTTTTAGATTTTCGTCGTCAAGAGCCCTAGCCGCTTCAAGGATTTCCCACCCCCTAAAAAGCGCCAACAAGGAGATCTCATTTAGACGATCTGAATCTCTGAGATCACCTCGCTCAATTCTTTTTTCTATAGCCTCATTTGATTCTGGTATATCTGTTTCGAGAGATTCATATGTTTGATAGCCGGGATTTGAATCAGGATTTTGTCTCCAGGGTGGAGTCTGGGCTTGTAATATGGGCAGAAAAATCAATATCAACACCAAATAAATCTTCTTTTTCATCTATTGATATTTATCGGTGCATTCGCAAGCAAACTTGATTAACAATGCCACTTGGAAATTGAGCCATGCCCCTTTACTTTTCTAAAAAAGCATGAGATAAGTGCCGCCGTTTGTTTGAAGTTTTACTGGGCGTTCTGGAAGATTCCGGAGCGCCTTTTTTATTTAGGAGGGAAAAAACATGAAAAAATCCATATTAATATTCAGCTTTCTGATTTTATCTTCTATCGGCTGTGGCGACAAAACGGAAGGCCACTCCCCATCTAATAATTCATCTGATGTCACTAATAAAAATATAAACGAAGAAAAAAAAACTAAAATAAAATTTGATATCTCTTATTATGAAGATAGAACCGAAACAATATCCATATCACAAAAAATTCGAGAAATTATGCTACGGGTAGATGAAAATCGGATGACCATTACTTTATATATGGAAAATAATGCCCTCTCTTCCTCAGCGTTAGATAAGCTTGACATATCACTAAGCTTGTCATCCCAAGAGGATATATCTTCTTTATTTACGGAACTAAGGAACGCAAGGACTATCTCTATCGACATCCTAGCCAAAAATAAAAATTTTCTATCTGCTCGATATGGCTTAAGCTTCGACTTCAGGCTATTTCCTCAATCTACAACGACTCATAGCAATGATGATTTCATACTCAGTAGGTTAATAATATATCCAAAGGAAAATTGATAATCTTATCGGGTGATGCAACCCCCAAAAAACTTTAAAGAGTAGAACCAATTATGTTTCAGGAGTTTAAACGAGAATTTTTGGAGTCATTAAAGAGCCCATCGACATTATACATCGTCTTTTTTAGAATCAATCAGATCATGATTGCTGGAGGGATGCTCATCTTATTGATTTTTTCATTATTTGGTATGACGATAGAGACAAAAGACTTCTTTCAGATCCCAGCCCTTTTCTTTAATCTTTCAAAATTTAACGATTCAGCAAAGCAATCCAATATATCTGATCATTTGACTTCAGCAATTCTATCCAACACGGTGGTAGTTCTGATGGGCATACTCATGGTCTTTTTTATGCTCGCGTTTTATGAATTCTTTCTACTTCGGGTAAAACAGCATAAGTTCCTGGGTATTGTTTATGGTCTTATTTTATCTTTTAGCCCTTTCGGGTCATTTTTATTTAGTATTTTTGGAATTTATTGCTTTCTTAATCCGGAGTTTCAAAATAGTCATAAAGATTGTTTTCCACAATGGTACAAGGACCTTCTTTCGTCAGTTCGGCTAAATTTTATTCGACAGCAATGATGAGTCAATTAAATCCATAACAAGAAACAAACCTCGTAAAGCTCACATAGAGCATGCTTTTGTATCCCTCTTCACTTATTCCGACTCTGAAGTTTGACCAAAAGTCGCAAGATTTCTAGATACAGCCATACGAGGGTGACCAAGAGGCCAAAGCCGGCATACCATTCCATAAATTTAGGGGCGCCGGTTTCGGCACCCTTTTCAATGAAATCAAAATCCAAAACCAGATTTAGGGCTGCAATAATCACGACAAAAAAACTAATCCCAATGCTCAAAGGACTGCTGTCGTGCATAAATGAAACATTTATGTGGAAAAGCCCTAAGATGAATGTGACCACATAGAAAAGTAGAATGCCCCCTGTTGCGGCGGCAACGCCAAGCTTAAAATTTTCTGTCGCTTTAATGAAGCCTGATTTATACGCCAAAAGGAGGGCAAATAATGTGCCAAACGTTAGCCCAACGGCTTGCATCACAATGCCCGGGAATTGGGCTTCTATAACAGCAGAAATACCCCCCAGAGCAAGCCCTTCCAACACCGCATACACAGGTGCTGTTACGGGTGACCACGTTTTTTTAAATGTGGTGACAAGTGCTGCGATCAACCCTCCGATCGCACCAATCCATAAATAGGGAGTAATCATTGCCGGATCTGCTGATTTCGTAAAAATGTTCCACACGTATGCGGCAGCCAATACAAGAAGAAGCAGTAGAAAACCGGTTTTATTGACTGTGCCTTGAATGGTCATTGACTCGGTCCTTGTCATCGAACGCACATTTGTAAATGTATTATCATTCAAAGCTGGATTTGCTGTTCTCATCATATGAATTTTCCTCCTAATTTAATGGCCTCTTACCCTTATTAAAGGTAACTGAGGTTGATTTCGAAATCAAGAGAAGTAGTCATTCCGCCCCCTATTTACTTTTTCGTCAAAGCATGAGATAAGCACGCCCGTTTGTTTGAAATTTAATTGGATGTTTTAGAGATTTTTAGAGCACTCTTTTTTAAGAAAGGAAAGTAAATCTTATGTACTCATTATTATCTATTGTGCTTTGTTGTTTTGTAACCATGGAATTCATGACAGGCTGTGCCTCATTTTCATCGAGTTCCGGTTGGTCATATGAAAGTACCTTAGTAGAAACCCAGAAGTCGGATGCTCTCTCTAGAGAGAAAATTGAACAAGACTTAAGTCGATCGCATAACAATTTAGGCTTTACCGATAATCATTACACTTATTCAGATTATTTAAATGTTACAGCTGTCCCTTGTACAATTCCCTATCTCAAAGCACGCGCAAAAGAACAAACGGCAGAAAAAGGATTCAAGGAAAGGTGGAATGAAAAAAGAATAAAATTTGAAACAGAACAAGAAGTTAAGAACTCCTTAAAATTATTCTATAATAATAAAACCTGTTTCGATATTCGCGTCATAACAAAAAACATCGAAGCTAATAATCTTAAGTACTGGGATATCTCATTAGAACTTGAAAACAGCAAAAAGTATCCTGGAAAATTGACTCCATTTTGGGGCTTCGCTGACAAAACAAGAACGCAGATTCTTAAAGAATCTGCAAATCCCACTGCAAAAACCACTGACTTGGACGTATTAGAAAATTTCAATCTATTTTCTACGGCATGTTTTCCCGTACGCAATGATTTTTCTAAGCCATTTACCTTACATGTCGTACCCAGATACAAAATTGGCATTGAACCAATAATTTTCAAATGGACTGCTTCAGAAGGAGACATCAAGATTTGATTCAGTCCAATATCTAACTGGGAAGGATGATACTAAAAAATATGAAAAACCATTTTATTAAAGGAATTTTGAGCATGAGTTTGGTGTTCATGGGATTATTGAGTGTGGCATGTAATCAAGGGGGATCTGGCGGAGGAATCACCACAAAAACTTTTACTGTAGAAACGCCCAGTGGACAGTACTGGGGCACCTGCGGTTCTGAAATTATAAGCGCATACAATAGCGTGGTGGGGACATGTAAAGGAGTTCGGACCGTGGCGCGCAAGCAAAGCTGTGATAATGACGTCGATTATTTTTTAAAAAGATATCGCGGCATCAGCTGTACAGCAATGCTGAATGGACACGAAGTTACAGTCAATGATTCATTTGTAAGGAATTTACAATTTAGCGCCTTAGGCATTTCTTCTTTGTTTTTTTCGGATATTGTGAAAAACACATCCGATGAAATGGGTGCTCATTTAGAAAATTTTTCTGTTTTCATCGATAAGTTACTACCTTCTGATAACCTACCCGCATCTCTAAAATTTTTTGAAGCTGTGTCCATTGAAAGTTCAGTGGCCAACTCATTGATCCCTCTTATGAAGATCTCAGCACTGACAATGGACGATAATGGCAATAAGGTTATGATCACACCTGAAACGGTTTCCATCATTCAGAAAATATTGAAATCACTTCAGACCTTTTATGAACGGTTGGATCACCAATTTGATCCCGTAACAGAAACCTTTTACAATGATAAACTTAATACTGCTCTGACCGCATTATAAAGAAATGACAGATCAGCTAAAAGCTTTAAACGTCCAAGTTGGCTCCTCAGAGACAATCTTAATCAAAAGCCAATCCGACCTACAGTCTCTCTTTTCAGAAATCATTAAAACTCTCGCTGAGTCAACCGATAATCGCTTATCTACTGTGCGACATTTACTTTCGACCGATGAAATTTCGTTCCGATCCTACCCCTTGAGCACTATTATTGTGACTGCTCATGTGACTCGAGGTTTTCTATCCTCCATGAATGTTTTGCTTCTGGTTCGTAAATCATTGGAAAGAAACGAACTGCCAAGTGACTCTTTTAATTTAGAGCTGATAGATAGCATCCTTGCTCGGGCAACGCAGATCCAAAATGAGTTTGATACTTATAAACAGTTCTTGGTCGATAGAAAATTTGAAGAATTAGAGAATCTATCTGGTTTATTTAAAACACTCGATCTCATGGGCGCAACCCTACAAGATCTTAAAAATATAAAGGAGTAACAAAGTGGAACCAATATCATTGAATATGTTATATCTGTTCGCAGGTGGATTTTTAATTTTCTTTTTTCTGGCCGGAATCCGGATTTTACGCCCAATAGAACGTGGTCTTGTGGAACGTTTGGGAAAGTACAATCGCTATGCCACACCAGGGCTCAATTGGGTGATCCCAGTTGTTGAACGCCTCATCAGAGTCAACGTCACAGAAATGATGGTGGACGCACAGTCTCAAGAAATTATTACCAAAGACAATTTAAATGCCATAGTAGATGCTCAAGTTTACTTTAAAGTCACATCCGACGAAGAAAGCGTAAAAGCGTGCCAATATTTTGTAAACTATTATGAAACCCAAATTGTATCCCTGGCTCGTACCACATTGAGAAACATCATTGGAACGTTGACTTTGAAAGAAGCCAATAGCGAGCGAAATAGAATCAATAAAGAGCTCATGGAAACACTGAGACTGGAAACAAAAAATTGGGGTCTTGAAGTGGTTCGCGCGGAACTTAAGGAAATTCAACCTCCCCGAGATGTTCAAGAAACCATGAACAAAGTAGTTAAAGCTGAAAATGAAAAAGTGGCCGCAGTGGATTTCGCTTCCGCCAAAGAGATTGAGGCAGACGGATTCAAACGCGCTGAGATTAAAAAAGCTGAAGGTGAAGCTAGGGCCATTGCCGTTAAGGCAGAAGCTCAGGGTGAAGCCATTCGACTTGTAAACGAATCAGCAGAAAAATATTTCATAGGCAATGCTCAAAAACTAAAAGCCTATGAAGTCACCCAGGCCGCCCTTCAAAACAATTCCAAATATATTATTACGGAAAAAGGCATCCAACCAACAATTGTGCTGGGAAATGATATCATTCCATTGAGGGGGTAGATCAGATGAAAAAATTCAAAAAAACATCCGTGTTTCTTAGTATGGTTGCGGTTGGATTTTTGCTCATTTCTTGTGGGAAAGAAGAAAGGGATCAAAAAATAGCGCCATCCTCAGAAATACCATCAGCAGTGTCAGCACCGGCCCATTCCGTAGATCCTCTCGATAAACTACTAGAAGATATAGAAAGCCACGATCCAGAAGTACTCGATAGAGTTACTTATCAATATTCCAAATTGGAAGATAAAATTATTTCCGCATTGAAGGAAATAATCACATCTCCGACTGCCCAAGATGAGGATAAGAAACGTGCTGTAAAGTCGCTGACCATTCTTAAGACAGAAAAATCAATTTCTGCTCTTCAGGAGATTCTGTCAGAAGCTGAGAAGGGCACATATACTTTTACTGAAGACTTGACAAATCTGATCATGACCTCTCTCCTGGAAAGCAAAAATGATAGAGCATATCTGCAGATCCAACTGTACATCCTTCAGAAAAAAGGGTCCTCCCCAGATGAAAAAATAAAGGCAATGAAGTCTTTGCAATCGTTCATCAGGTCCAATTCCTCGAAGTCTTTTGATATTCCAAGAGAAAATACCCCAACTCCACAACAAACGCTTGACGGATTAAAGAGATTAATTCATGGGCAGTCTAGCTCTGACAGTATTTCCTTAGACACCGTTTCAGAAGCATCATACTACGAAACCATAAATGCAATTTATGATTCAGTACTTCATCCAGTTTCGATTGCCATTATTGAATTAAACGAATCTGGATTTAATAAGAACATTCTCGAAGAAGCGTTGTCTACGTTATTTCTAATAGTTTCTCGAGCATCTTATTTTAAAATATTTTATGTTCTCTCTGTCCTAGATACCGCTCTATCAACCACTGAAAATCACCCACATAAAACAGACCTGGAGCAAATAAGAGAGGAGATTGTTCATAGACTTACAGATGATCCAATCGATGAAAAAATCTTGGTCTTATCGGATACGATATTCCGACTTTTTAATGTTGATGATACACATTCCACAATAGCAATTCATAATGCTGTATTATATTTTCTTCTCAAGACGACTGAATATAGCCCGGTATATTTCACCTACTATACCGCGGCTTCCTACTCCATTAAATTTTTTCTAGAACACAATCAACATCTCGATCATAATTGTAACAATGAAGATTATGATAGCACTTTCTCAAATGAACACCTAAAGGAAATTTCCATTAGTAGATTTTTTGATTATATGAAGAGGCTTGCTAAGCTTTGGCCTTCAGAAATGCCGGAGCTATACGACAATCTCCTGAATTATGTGCTTTATAACTCAAAAAATCCGAATCTGAGATTACAAACTTTTGATGCCCTCGAAAATATGTACAGAACTAAACTGGCATTCAAAAATGACTTTAGCTGGTTTCAAACCAATTTCTTGCCGAAAATTTCGTCCTGTTTTCTGTACAAGGATATCTATAAAGATCCTACCCTGCTAAAAAAATTCTTGTCTGCACTCAATGAGCATTCCCTTTCCAATTATTACAAGCCTGACATAGCATTCATGGAAGCACTTTTACAAATTTCGGAGGGCCGTATTGAATTTCAAGATGGTGATGTTCATATTTCGGACCCTGAATCCATGTCACTGGCCAATTCACTATTTAAAAAAATTGCTCCCCGATTCAATGGAGTAATAAACGTGAAACAATTATTGCGCCCTGCTAAAAAGGATAGTTCTAAATAGATTTCTCGAAAAAGACCTATAGTATTCCAAAAGAGGGACGATTTTCCATATAATATTAACCCACACCCATCCCCTACAATATCTCCCCCACCTCGACAATCGCAATACTTTCTGACGGGAAGCCGTTCTTTACCAAAATGGGAAGGAGTTGGGATTTGTCGCCCATGAGATAGAGGTGGGCGGATTGGAGATTGAGTTTTTGGGAGATAAAATTTTGGATGGCTTTGGGCTGGATTTGGCCGAGTAGCGTTGGATATTGATTTAAAAATTCTGGATTTCGATCGAATAACTGATATGACAACCGTTTGTCCAAACTGTCTTCGGGGAGTTCCATGTCTGTTTTAAACGAGGTCATTAGCTTTTCTTTGGATTCTTTGATTTCTGTTTTTGATAATTTTTCTTTCTTATATGATTGCACCACTTCTGGAATTCCGCTTAAGAGTCCCGAAACCTGCTCAGTTCCACCAAACGTCCACACCGCCCACACCGGAAGCACGTTGCCCATAAAACTTCCCGCATGATACGTAAGTCCCCGCTTTTCCCGGAGTGTTTTATTGAGCCTTCCCGTAAGCCCCCCTCCCAACATATCGTGCGTAATCTGCCCAACAACTTTTTAAGAACCATCTTGCTGAATCGTCTCTGGCATTAGAAATAAAATTTGATTGTCATTCGCACCGGGACGATTGATGAGCGTTACTTTCATCTCCTTTTTCTTAAATTTTTCTGCGTCTATGGATTCAAACTTTACCTTTTCATAGACTGAATTGGCATCGCCGCTCAAGAACGCATCGTTAATCATTGCTGAAAGCGGGTCTGATTCCAAAGGACCCACCGTCGAATAAAAGGCATGTTTTGTATTAAAAAGTTTTGGGTAAAATTCTTTTACTTTTTCCATGTTCACATTTTTGAGCGATTGTTTTGA
>CAZDSE010000065.1:0-2739 GCA_964507905.1 uncultured bacterium
TTGAACACAGTACTTGAAGTGGGTTGATGGTGTTCCCTTCACTGTCCAATCCGCCGGAAGTGACTAAAAGAGAAATAGATTTGTCTCGATATTGAGCCAGAATCATTCCCAAGTCGATATTAATGGTTCGAGTAGACGGATTCCACGTAAAATAAATAAGCTCTCCGGTTTCTACTTGAGATTGATTGGCCAAATTGACTTTCATTATTTTTAGAGTTCCATGAGTTGTTTCCAATGCCGAAAAGTGAAATGCACCCCCTGGATTTTTTCCCTGATATACTTCGGTATCTGAGAGCAGAGTTCCAATCATGATATTAAAGCTACCCCCTTGGAGGAGTAAGCTCTCAGGAGGTGTTTCGCCTGCATAAAACGAGACTGAAATATTGGCACCGATGTGACTCGTTGACACATGGGCTGTTTTTGCATCGCATGTGAGTTGAGTAAAGCTCGGATCGGGTTGGACAAGATCTGGTGATCTGGGACAGTCATAACATCCTTTAATAGAAATGGTTCCACAATCGCCGCTCGTAAAAAGAGAGGGCCCACGCTTAATGGTTCCTGCTGAACAAGCCGGGGCCTTTGGATTGACATTGTCGTAGTCTCGATACGTCGATGATGCTCCCAAGGCCGCTATAATTTTCCCATCGAATTCTTGCCCTGTGCCGCTGGATTCATGGGATTGTCCGCCTTGGACTTTACGGACATCGTAGCCAGTAAACGCACATGGAGGAACAAGGCCTGCAGGTGCTTGAAATATAGAAAGATCGGATATGAGCTTGGCATAGACGATATTCATGCAATGGGATTTGTCCGATCCCTGGGCCCCATAAAATTGATCCAATGATTCACTGAGCGGCACGATAGTATCGGATGTTTCTGTAGGAATTGAACTTGTTCCTCCTCCGCCTCCAGGCCCACCGCAATGAATCAAAAGAAATGAGAGTAGAATAAATACAGAGGCATAAAATTTTTTTAGAATGTTCATCTTGAGAAATCCTTCATCTGACGTTCAATAATCCTTAATATAAATTGTACTCAGATCTGAGAAAAATGGGATGGATTTTAATTTGATTTTAATGTGTGGGTTCGATATCTCTTTAGGTCACTTCTTTACATTAAGGAGAGGTGGCCGAGATGGCTGAAGGCGGCGGTTTGCTAAACCGTTATGCGATGAAAATCGTATCGGGGGTTCGAATCCCCCCCTCTCCGTATTAAAACTCTTCTTTAGAAAGAATCCTTCTTGGCAGACGTAATCCACCCAGCGCTTTCTTTCATCTTGCCAAAGAAAAAATCGGAACAATGCATGGTGGTATACCATTCAGTTAAATCATTTTGACTGAAGCGATGTTCGTATGGAGCGCCAAAGCGGTCATAAAGATCTCCTCTCACGGAAAATAGTCCTCTGCCAAAATTAAATGGAATTTTTTGCGCGAATGCACGGGTCAATTTAAATTGACTCATGAGCCACGCAGGCCAACTGAATGTCATTACAATGAATGGAGAGAAGATGAAGCAAAGTATTTCTAAAAATTTAGGAGAAAAAGAAGAAGTCAATTTTCGGATCCATGCGACCATTTGAGTTGCCTTTGCTTTAATAAAATTATTTTCATGTTTTTCATAAAGGTAAAGGTAAAAAGAGGCACCCGCCTTTAGTATGCGAACGGTTTCTTTAAATCCATCATAGGGTGTGGGCAAATGATGTAATACGCCGAATGAATAAACAAAATCACACACTCCTGTTTTAATGGGAATATTCGACGCTGAAGCACGAATCAAACAGACGTTGGGAAGGTTTTGAGTCAGTTTTTTGGCTGTAAAAACACCTTCACTGACATCAAAGCTTAAAAAGGTGACAGAGGGATATTTTTTTGCCAACAGATAAGTATCATAGCCACTCCCACAGCCAATTTCCGCACCGATGTTTCCTGTGACGATCTGATGGGGAATGACTTCTTGCATCTTGTCGAAATGCCATGACAGAGGAGAAGCATTCTCTTTGAGATAATTATTTTTCCTCCATAATCTCCCATAGAGTTTGGCAGTTCGATGAGATCCATTTTGAGATGAGTCCATAAATATCGCATTATTGTTGACAAAAATTTTTGAGATTGGCAATATCTCAAAATATTGTGAATGTTGTTGTTCGTCAGCTGATGGTTGGAGTGGTTCTGACGCTTCTCGCAAATAATGCCCATTCGGGCAATGCCCCAGCATGTGATCCTGTGACCATGAAACATCTTTTAAAAATTGGAGGCGGTGGATTTACGCTCAATAAATACACGATGGCGACCAATGTGATTTCATCGACACAAAAAGTGACATTTAGTCCCAAGGGGAATGATTTTTGTTCTGGGACGTTTAGCCAAGGGGCTGGGAGTTTTTTGGCCAATGGAACCGGAGCCAATAATGTGAACTGGAAAACGCTCATGTCATTTGAATATATTGATAGCGAAGGAAAGCTAGTCGAGTATGGATTTATAATGTTTTTTGATAATAGTGGGGGTGGAGGAGGTGTTGTCACCCAAGCACCCAATGGAACCATTCAAATTACATCTTTGGGTGAAAATTTTTATTTTAAGGAGGACTGATGAGTCTCAGGCGTCCATTCGTTTTTGTGATTGCTTTAATGAGTATAGTACCCCATGTATGGGGAGGATTTTCACTCAATTGCCAGCCACAAACAGCCGCGAATCTTTTACGGGCGAGCATAACAAAACAGTATACCCGAACAAATTGGGT
>CAZDSE010000065.1:2749-9201 GCA_964507905.1 uncultured bacterium
TGGGTTGGCCAAACTCAGCAAGTGGGCAATGTGATTTTTTCTCCTGGTGCCAATGCCTGCCAGGGGACGTATTCTACAAATGTGAATAATTTTTTAAGTACCAGTTCTGGAACGAGTGGAAATTATGAGGTTGCATTTACTGGAGAATATTTAACTCCCAGTAAGGGAGTAAAACTCATGCTAATTGTCTTTATCTCCTCTGCGTCTGGGGGGAGTTCTCTCGTGGCTTGGCAAGATCCGAATGGTGAGCCGCATTATTTTGGGATAGCGTCCGATGTTTATGAATTTCAAACACAGTAATATGAAGATTATTTATATTCTTTTTATTTGTTTAATGGTTTTTTTGCCAGAAGTGCTGATGGCGTATTGTAATCCCAAAACGGCAGAAATTGCTCTCAAGGACGGCAAGATCTGGACTCTGACCCGAAGAAAATTGACAAATAATACAACCGCAACAGGAACACTTACCTTTAATAAGGGAACTTCGATTTGCCAAGGAACGATTACCCAGGGGTTAGATACGAGTAACAATGGTATTTTGACAGAGACCAGCAATGATACGGCACCCAATTATCGAATTGTTTTTACGTTTGATGGACAAGATTCGAGCGGAAGCATAAAAAGAGTTATTTTTGTTTTAATTCAACCCATTTCTGGAAGTGCTCAAGCCGTTCAAATATTGCAAAAACCCAATGATACAATCAAAATTACTCATCCTGGGAATGTATCTATCGTAGAAGTACCATGAAACCAAAAAGGGGGATATTTAACATGAGGTATATTTTTGCAGTTCTAATCGTGCTGGGATCAACGGCTCTATTTGCAAAGGATGTTCAGGTGGACTTTTCTGGAAAGGTTTTAATGGAATCCAGATCCTTTGTACGCCTCGACATGGATGCCAAAAACGATCCAGCTACGAATTCAGATCATACCACCGCCAATCAGTTGGGAGCGCAATTTAATATGGCGTTGGGAATGAAAAAATTATCTTTATTGGGACGATTTGATGTGAACACGGATCCATTTACCAATACCAAGACATATTTTAGCAGTGGTGAGGCAGGGGGACAAAAGACAGATAGCAATGCGTATGGTTCTACGATTACGGTAGATGGAATTGACCATCCCAATCAGTTTTTTGGAAATGCTTCGACGGGTCCTTGGTCTTTTTCTGTTGGCCGAAATGGAGATTCCAATTTAATGATTCGTACTTTATTTCTCAAATGGGACACATCATTTGCAAGTTATACCCTCGGTCGTCAACCACGTCATTGGGGGCTTGGGATGTTTTTGGATGATGGGAGCAGCGCTCATTTTGCACGATTTCCAAATGTCACTGATAGTCTTTTCATGACAAAGAAATTATCTATCTTAGATGGGAGTACATTAAATGCTGGATATACCCATTTGGACAATGGGGCGGCTTTGGATACGGGCAATGATGACGTACGTGCCTATGAAGGCAGTGTTGAAAAAGAATACGATCATATGAAATCTGGATTTAAATATGTTCATCAAAGACGAAGTGATACCAACTTCTATGCCAATTATTACGATGTGTATTTGAAGAGCAATCATGGCAAATATGGATTTGGGATTGAGGCTTTATTTAACTCAGGTCGGGCAGGTATCCGGACGGTTGACATCAATCGATATGGGCTCTCTGTTGAGAATTCCTATGATTTCTCAGAAAGATTGCATTCATTCTTAAATTTTGGGGCTGCAAGTGGCAGCGATGGCAAAGATCGAGCGCTGGTTCGTACATTTACCTTTAACAGAAAATATAATCCACTTCATACCTATCTCTTGTTTGAGCAGGGGTTGGGACGTCTCGCTGCAGGAGTGATTGGAGGCGCCGCGCGTGCGGGTGCAGATTTGGATGTAAATACCATTTTTAATGCCTACTTTATTGGGGGCGGACTATCAGCAAAAGATATTTGGCCTCAAGTGCTGGATGCCCAATTGTCTATTGGTACGGCAGTGTCTGCCGAGAAATTTGGATCCACGGCCGAACGTTGGTATGGGGCAGAGCCTGATTTAAAACTAACATGGAAATTGGATGAAGGCCTAACATTGACCAATTACGCAGCGATATTGTATCCAGGAGAATTATATACCGGTAGCGCAACCGATAATTTCGAGAGGGATCTTCCCTTTGCCTTAGGGGCACAGCTCGTAAACGTATTTTAAAACCGTAGCCAGTTGCCATTTCATTTGCCAGTATTTTTTTTTCAAAGTAGGATGCAGTCATCATGTCATATGTCGTTTTGGCAAGGCAATGGAGACCCAAGCAATTTGATGAGCTTTTGGGGCAGGAGCATGTCAGCACCACACTCAAGAATGCGATTGAGCAAGACCGTGTGGCGCATGCGTTTTTATTTTGTGGCCCCAGAGGAGTGGGAAAAACTTCTGCCGCCCGTATTTTGGCCAAAGTTTTAATCTGTTCCAAAAGCAAACATGGAAAATCATGTAATGAATGTTCCCAGTGCGGAGAAATATCCAAAGGGACATCTATGGATGTCATTGAAATTGATGGGGCATCCAATAATGGGGTGGATTCTATTCGAGAGCTTCGGGAAAAGGCATACTACTTACCCACCCAGGGAAAATACAAAATTTATATTATTGATGAAGTTCATATGCTGTCTCAAAGTGCGTTTAATGCATTGCTAAAGATTTTAGAAGAGCCGCCTTTGCATTTAAAATTTATCTTTGCAACAACAGAGCCCCATAAAATTCCGGCAACCATTCTTTCTCGATGTCAGAGGTTTGATTTTAAAAAAATAACGTTAAAAATGCTTGAATCCCATTTGGAGCATATATCGAAAAAAGAGGGAATTTCTTTTGATGCGCAAGCCCTTCTTCGAATTGCCAAAGAAGCGCAGGGGAGTTTTAGAGATGCCTTGTCTTTGATGGACCAAGCGATTTCATTTTCAGGGAAGAACGTTACTTTAAAAACCGTTGAAGAGCTTTTGGGGGCTGGAAATGATGAAGATGTTTTCAAGTTACTGGGGTACGCATTCCGTCAGGAAGGCGATCAACTGCTCAAGTCTCTGGCCAAATTGTATGCTGAAAATCAAGATGTGAAACAACTGGCCGCAAAATTATTGGAGCACTTGAGATCTCTTTTGTATGTAAAACTGTGTTCTGCAGAAGTTTTGGAGAAAGAAAATCCATTGGATTTGACTGACCATGAAAAATCTGCGTTACAAAATTTGGCGAAACTCGCATCTATAGAAGAAATAGAACAGGCGTTTCACGTGGTTCTCAAAGGGACACAAGATATGGCCCAGACGCATTATCCTCAGTTTGTATTTGAAGCGATGGTGATTAAGCTTTTGGAAGGGCGGAGTCTGACGTCCTTGGCCCAGGTATTGGAGCACGTGGAGTCACTTCAAGGGAATAAACCTGTGGTTAAAACTCAGACCGTTTTGGGCACATCCAATGGAAGCGAAAACTGGGGAGATTTGGTTCGGTTTATAAAAGCAAAAAAGCCGTCATTGGCCGCAATCTTGGAACATGCGTATCTCGTGCAGTGGGCTCAGCAAAAAATTATGGTGGGATTTCCAAAGGATTCTGTGTTTTCAAAGCTTCTTTCGGAAAAAGAAAACGTTTCCAGTTTTGAAAAAATAGCATCTGAATTTACGGGATCCTCGCTATCTCTTTTGCTCACAGATATTTCTGAAACATCAGATGGTACCATTACCAATTTGGCGGGAGATCAGGAGTCCAAAATGAATGGATTAAAGAAAATGGCGATGGAACATGCAATTGTTCAGGAAGCACAAAAAGTTTTTGATGGAAAAGTGATTGATGTCAGAGTTCAAAAGAATGGCGAAAGAAATAAGCATGAGTAGACAATTTCATAGTCTTTTCTAGTATGTCTCTTCAAAATCCCCTTACTCGGTTGGTGCAAGAACTGTCCAAGCTTCCTGGCATTGGAGAAAAAACAGCCACCCGACTGGCATTTCATATTTTAAAATCACCGACGGCATATTCTCAAAGTCTTTCACAGGCCATTTCAGAGATTAAAATTAAAATTAAGCTGTGTGGGATCTGTTTCAATTTAACTTCTGAAGATCCTTGTGAGCTTTGCTCCAATGATCAAAGAGATGGGCATCTTTTGTGTATTGTAGAAGAACCGGGGGATTTAATGGCCATTGAAAAAACGGGGATGTTCCGTGGGCGATATCATATTTTGCATGGAGCGCTTTCTCCTCTAGAAGGGATTGGACCCGAGCAGCTCAAAGTCAAAGAGCTCATGGCCCGGTTGCAAAGAGAACCGATTCAAGAAATTATTTTGGCCACCAATACATCGGTGGAAGGGGAGACAACGGCTCTTTATTTGGTAAAATTACTGAAACCATTTTCAATTAAACTTTCTCGATTGGCTCATGGAATTCCGATGGGAGGGGATTTGGAATACATGGATCCAATGGCGATTGGAAATGCCATTGAACATCGAGTGGTTATTTAATAATGTCTTTTATAAATTACGCATCCAAAGAAATTAATTGCAAGATCGTCTATTACGGTCCCGGTCTCAGTGGAAAAACGTCCAACCTTCAGCAGATTTATTCAAAAACGGCATCCGATGCAAAAGGCAAGATGATCACTTTGTCTACGGAAACGGAACGCACGATTTTTTTTGATTTTTTGCCTTTGGCGATTGGTCCAATTCGGGGATTCAATGTCCGGTTTCATTTGTATACGGTTCCAGGACAGTCGTATTATGATGCCACCCGAAAGATGATTTTAAGGGGGGTGGATGGGCTGGTCTTTGTGGCCGATTCCTCACTCAATCGAATGGAAGAAAATTTGGAAAGCCTCAACAACTTACGGACGAATCTTTTGGATCAAGGGCATAATCTCACAACCATGCCATGTGTGATCCAGTATAATAAGAGAGATCTCCCAAACTCTGTTTCCATTTCAGAAATGAGCAAAGTTTTAAATTCTATGAGTGCTCCTGAGTTTGAAAGTGTGGCCACGAAAGGCGTTGGGGTTTTTGAAACCTTAAAGGGCATATCGAAGCTTATCCTATTATCCCTAAAAGGGGAGTCTTCTTCTTAACCTTTCTTGACAAAGAAATTTCATTTGGTACCTTAAAAGAATTCTGATGCTCCCCGGTAGCTCAGTTGGTAGAGCAATTGACTGTTAATCAATGGGTCACAGGTTCGAGTCCTGTCCGGGGAGCCAATTAAAATTCACTAATATTTGACATTTTTTAGTGAATTTAGTATATTTTATATATAATATTCACTAAAAATATGCCGATAACCAATCCCATTAAAAAAAGACTTCAAGCTTTAAAGCTAGAATATGACAAGCTGCGTAAAGGAAAAGACTCTTTATTGGTCATGATCGATGAGGCAGAAATTCCAGAGAGTGTTTATAACTCAAACGCGATTGAAAATTCAACTCTGACCCTTAAAGAAACCGAAAAGATTTTGCTTGAAATGGAGGTGTCGCGTAACGTCTCCCTACGTGAAGTTTTTGAAGCAAAAAATCTTGCCCGTGTCATGGGCTATGTTCGTAATAAAGTTCAAGAAACAGATTTATCTAGGGAAATTATTTTATTCTTACACCAAATGCTAATGGGTGGGATTGATGATAGTATTGCAGGACGTTTTCGTGCTAAAGGAGAATATGTCCGTGTGGGAACTCATATTGCCCCAGCACCTGAGCATGTGGAGCAAAGGGTAGAAAATATTTTAATTTCTTATTCAAGTGACTTGTCATCTTATTTTGTAGATAAAATTGCGAAATTTCACTTAGATTTTGAAACTATCCATCCCTTCAATGATGGCAATGGACGTATTGGACGCGTGCTCATGAATTATCAATTTCTTCGTCTCGGATTTCCAGTCATCATTGTACGCAATAAAGAAAAAAAAGAATATTATAAGGCTTTTAACGATTATCGAAATTCTAAAAAGAGTCAAACAATGGAAAAAGTTGTGGTCTTGGCTCTTATGGAATCGCTCCACAAAAGAATTACCTATTTAAAAGGAGAAAACATTGTGACTCTTTCTGACTATACAAAAAAGCGCAAAAAATCTGCCCCAGCCGTATTAAATGCAGCTCATCGTCAAAATATTCCCGCCTTTCGAGAAAAAGGGGCATGGAAAATAGGCGAAAACTTCAGCAGTAAAAATATAAAATAAGAACAATGAAAAAGAAAATATCAGCGCGCACCAAAGAATTTGAAAAAAAGATTTCTGATTATAAAAAATTTCTTAAAAATGATTATGATTGGGATGGCGCATATATTTTAAGGCTTCTTAAATACAAGCTTGAAAGAACTCGAAAATGTATTATTTCTAATCATATAGTCCAGAGTGCTCCGAAAAAAGGTCGTCAAATTAAAGCAGTGGAAGGTTTATTGGATCGGGTGCTTAAAGATAAATATTATGACGAGATTTCTAAGGATTTTCATAGAAAGTATGGGC
>CAZDSE010000066.1:0-9165 GCA_964507905.1 uncultured bacterium
TTATCTGGGCATCTCTATTGGGAGAAGTAAATCATTTTCAAGTCTTGCCTCGGATGATTCAACCGCTCTCGCTTAAAAAATTACAATCTTATTATTTGGCACTGAGAGACCAATTGCTTGCAACCTTAAAACCGAAATAGTTATAATATTTCTTTTAAAGTTTGAACCAAGTACTGAGTACTGACCTTCAAAGTCTTTTGAGGTTCGCCTGTGTGGTCCAAATGAAGTACCGGGGCGACTTCGACCAAATCACTGCCGATCACTTCAAATTCTTGGCCGACTTTTTGGATGAGATCGCATACAAATTTGGGTGTGAGGCCTTGTGGCTCTGCCGTTCCTGTGGCTGCGGCGTATTCCATTCCCGTGCCGTCTATGTCATTAGAGATATAGACTTGATTGAGATCGAGTGATCTTAAGTGGGATAAGATTTGGCTTTGGGCTTTTTTTGGATTCTTTAAAATATCTTTCGCCCAAAATTGTTTTACATCTAACATCTTTTCCCAATGTGATTTGGGTTTTCCGGATTTACGAATTCCCACTTGAACCAGTCGTTTATTTCGGCCGATCAAATTATTGGCATGATACGCCCAGGTTCCAAAACAATAATCGATCCCAAGTCTGGATTTTAAAAGATCAGTGTGGGCGTCGATATGAAGCACGCAAAAGTTTCTTTGAAACTTTTGCGCATAGGCTTTTAGTATGGGCCAAGTAATGGAGTGATCTCCTCCGATTGCCAATATCTTTATATTCGGATTTAAAGAAAATAAAATGTGAATGACCTCTTGCAATATTGAAAGGGGGCTTACAGGCAAAGATTGATGTGATGAATACATCTGTTTCCTGTGTTCTCTTATTTGCTTTGAATTCAGCATCTCATCATACAGCAATTGAGGGATGACTCTCACATCTCCAATATCAATAAGATCTTTAGATTTTAGACATGATTGAACATATTTATTTCTATAAAATACTTTTCTAATTTCAATCGGCCCCATATTGGCCCCCCGCAGATAACCAGCCCCGACATCGGAGGGGATGCCGATTAATATGACTTTGGCGTGGTGAATATTTTGAAGATTTTTCTTCCAGATGCTGAAGACTTTGTTGTCTTGAGTGGTTTTGTAAATTGATTTCCAAAGGGGGAGGGCGATGTCACTTCCAGAAGAAACAGCATAGATCCCACCTCCCGGAGGGCGAAGAAATAATTTTAACTTATTTAAAATATGCATAAAGATAAGATACATGAGTTTAATTGCATTTTCTAGAGATAATGCTATCAAAAGAAATCCTTCGTTCTCAGGCTGCTAAAGATGTCCTGAAGAGACGATAGCGATAGCGTGTCTCAAGGGACATCTTTAGCAGCCTGAGGGCACAGGATGACTTATGGAAAAACTATTTAAAAAATATCCCGGCCTGATTACGCCACTTCAATATGTGATTACATTACTTCTGTTTGTGCAGTGCTCGATCATTATTGGCATTTCAGTTTTCCCGTCTGCGTACTTGATAGAGACATATTGGTCAGAGACATCGGGTACAAATTCTATTTTTAGACTATTGGGTTTATCCATTCTATCTGCCTTGGGATATTTCATTTATTCTATTGTCGTCATATTTGTGGTGGCATTTGTCTGTTGGGTTTTAAGACTCAAAATTAAAGAAGGAAAATACTATGCATACTCTTTAGACGCCATTCGGTGGGCCAATTATAATAGTTTGATTCTTATTGTTCGATATACCTGTATTAATTTTTTGCGAGTGACTCCGTTTATTGTTCTTTTTCATCGCATGATGGGGGCCAAGATTGGAAAAAATGTCCAAATCAATACGGCCATCATTGGGGATTCATGCCTTTTGGAAATTGGGGATAATTCTGTGATTGGGGGAGATGTAACACTCGTGGCCCATGTGGCTGAACATCATCACTTGGTCGTAAAGCGGGTTAAGATTGGAAAAAATGTGACCGTGGGGCTTATGTCCATCATTATGCCGGGTGTTGAGATCGGAGATCGCGTGATGATTGCTGCCAATTCTGTTTTGATCAAAGATACAAAAGTTCCTGCGAATACTGTCTGGGCAGGAATTCCTGCGAAACAAATATCTGTAAGAAATTAGAAAGCGTTTGGGTTGTCCTGCGAGACGATAGCCGAAGCCCCCGACGTGATCGGGGGGAAGCGTGTCTCAAAGGACAACCCAAACGCTTTTTAAGTGGTTGATTTTTTTCTTTTGGCGGCTATACTGAAAGTAATTTGCTGAACGTGTGTGGGTTTTGAATGTCATTATTAAAATCTCATTAAAGGAGTTAAATTATGCAATCAAGGATGGGGTGTCTTCTATTTGTGGGGGCGATGGTGTGGCTGTTTACGGGCTGCTTTGAGCCGCCCAGTGTTTTAGAGAATGTCGATACGGTTAAAGACGCACAAACGACCTTATCCAGTGAAGTGGATCAGGTTCTGGCATCAGCCAATTTAAGTTCTGAAGAGAAATCAGAAAAAATAGCAGATATTGGAAAGGATGCCTTGGAGAGTCCCAAGGGATTTACGATGGCCAAAGCCGTTTTCGATGAGGCCTTGAGAGCAAACCCTTCAAATGAACGAGCAGAATTTTATTCTACTGTATTGGATGTGCCAATGGCTTTGGAAGGGGTGTTGGGAGATGCGAAAGAAGCTCTCACTGATGATGTGAAAAAGGAAATTGATGACACTCTGCTTCAAAGTGATCAAAAAGAAGTTTCTGATTTTCTTATGAAAGAAGATGCCCCAAAATCATTGAATCTAAAATTTAAATCAGATGAATTGAGGGCACTGATGTCAGTTGCGGACGATCACCCGGAACAGAGTTTTGGGATGGCCAAACCGTCCAAAATCCAATCCATTTTGGAAACCAAGATCTTGCCGGTTCTGACACGAGTTGGGGACCATCTGGATGTTTTTTTTCTGACACACGCTGATTTTAAAGAGAAAATTGATTTGTCTGTGTTTGTGAAAAAAGAAGAGAGGCCATTCATTGTCGTTATCGATAAAGCAACCTATTTGGCCTTACGGGCGGCGATCCAAGCGGCAATAGCGGCCATAAAAATTGCGGTTTCCTACGACTTGGATGATATTAAACTCCTTGAGGCGCATATTAAATCTTTGAGGGAGGATCCAGGTCCCCTGGCCATTGTGAATGCCATTAACGATCATCCCAGTTTTTTGAAATTGAAATCGGAGTATTTGTCATCCGATAACCCAAAAAGGGTACACCTTGATTTGATGGAAGTTTTTAAGACGGCACATGAATTGTTTGATCTCTTAACGGCTCTAGATTCCAATGGGGATCACGTCCGAAAGATGGAATGTGCTCAAACTGAGAAATGTATTCCCAATTTGGATCCCAATGATGCAAAGGTCATTAAGGCACATGAATATTTGGATCTATTTCATGATCTCATTGATGATTCTATGAATGCGGATGGAACCATGGTGACACAGCCGGTACAAATCAATAATATCGGGAAGGATGAAGATCAAAGTATTCGGGTGGATTTGACTTCTTTTTTGTCTAATCGGGAAGAAAGATTTAATGATTTAAAATTATTTTTGCCGACGTTTGAAACTGAAATGCCGATGTTTCCGGACTTGTCATTTGGGGGACTTTTCCCGGATCATGATTTATTCTGTTTTCTCAAATCTCAGAGCGACCCAAATGAGGAGCATCCCATACCCGATATTCTTTGTCCGCGTCCACCCGAAGGAGGAGATTCATGGGAATGGTTGCCGGAGTATCAACCTGGAGAGAGTGTTTATCAACCAACAATCGAATGAATGACTTTTCCTCGGTGATTTCGCATAACTCTGGGGATTGCCAATTGAAAATCTGCCAGAGCGCTATAAATACATGGGATCACAAAAAGCGTCAGCAGTGTTGAAAAAAGAAGCCCCCAACTAAATGCCAGTGCCGTCGGTGCCAAAATGGGATCACTTCCTCCAATGCCATAAGCGACAGGACCCAATCCAAAAATAGTGGTGAGCGAAGTGAGAAGAATCGGACGCAACCGGTCAGAACAGGTCTCTTGAATGGTGAGGCTTAAATCGCGATCTCCCCGCTGTCTATGTGTATTAATAAAATCAATGAGAAGAATTCCATTATTGACGACCACTCCTGATAAACCAATAACCCCGATCAAAGCCATAAAGCTAAAGGGTTCTCCATGAAGCAGAAACACAAACACAACACCGATCAGAGAAAGCGGAATCGTCATAAGAATAATAAAGGGCTGTAACAACGACTGAAAAATGATGCACATGATAAAGAAAATGGCCAGCAGTGCCAGTAGAAATGCCTTTCTCAAGCTGGCCATGGATTTTTGAGAGTCGGCTTGTTCCCCGCCATATTTTGCGGAGTAGCCCACATATTTCTGATCCAAATCTTTAAATCTATTTTGGAGCTTTTTATTCACTTTCATCGATGTGGTTATTTTTTGATCGACCGTGGCGGTGACTGCAATGGTTCGTTTGTGATCATAATGATTGATATAGGAAATTCCTTGGCCTTCTTGAATGTGTGCAATTTCTTGTAAGGGGATTAAGTTTCCCCGCGTATTGGATATGAATATATTGGAAAAGATTTCGGGATTATTCCGATAATGTTTGGCCAGTCTGACCCGTATGAAAATTTCTTCATCAGATTTTTTAATGGTGGTTGCAATGGTTCCTTCAAATGCCACTCGAATGGTTTTTGCGATTTGCCCCACAGATAGTCCGGCCTGCGATGCCTTAAGTTCGTCTATAATCACTTGAAACTCTTTTTTCCCTTTCTCAAAGCTATCTTCAATTTCGCTCACCCCTTTTTCATTTTGAAGTTCTTCCTTATAGAGTTGAGCGATATTCTTCAAAGTGTCTATGTCATCTCCACGGATATCGACTGAGATGGGCTTTCCAATGGGAGGACCCGGGTTTACTTTCATAAATCGAATTTGATCAAAGCCTGAAATATTTTTCGATTTGGATTCCAGATCAGATACAATATCATCTGCCGTTCTGTGACGCTTTGATTCCGGCGTGAGATACACAGTGACTTGGGCGACGTGGCTCCCTCGATTTGTAAATGGATCATGAATATCCTTTTGAATGGTCCCGACTTGGGTCGTAAACGTTTCAACTTCTTCTGCCGGCAAAGTGGCCACCAAGTCTTCTATAGATTTCATGTGATCGCTTGTGATTTCAATTGGTGTGCCAAGAGGCATCTTGGCTTTGACGAAAAAAATCTCAATTCCACGTGCCGGAAAGAGGACAAATTTTATGACTTTGGTGCCCACAAAAATACTGATTAAGAATGCGCATACCGTGGCTCCAAGTACATAGTATTTATGAGCCAAAGCGTATCTTAAAGTATCACCATATTTTTTTTGAAATTTGACAAACCACGATGGAGAAACCAATCTTTCTTTTAATGGATTGATCCATTCGGCGCAATGGCCGGGCAAAATAATCATGGCTTCAAATAGGGAAGCCGCCAAAGCAATAATGACGACGGCTGGAATTTGCCAAATAAACTTGCCCATCATCCCAGACATGAATGCCAACGGCAAAAAAGCAACCATCGTTGTGGATACGGATGCGATGACTGCCTTATATACTTCATGGCTCCCATGAAGGGCGGCTTCGTAAGTGGATCTGCCACCTTGCATATGACGATAAATATTTTCTGCGAATACAATAGCATCATCCACCACCATGCCGCTTACAATAATCAAGCCAAACATGGAGACGAGATTAATGGTGAGACCACATAGTTTCATTGCGATAAAGGTGGTAAAAAAAGCAAAAGGGATTCCCAAAATTGTGATGAATGCAATTCCTTTGGATAGAAAGAGGAATATGATGCCCAACAACAAGATCATGCCAAAGAGGCCGTTACTGGTGAGGACTTTCAACCTCCGCTTTACGTAATAAGATCCGTCGTTGGCGGTTTCTATATTGAGCTCTTTTGGGAGTTGGGGTTTAATCTCCTTTACTAATTTTTTTACCGCATCGGCAATTTGGATAATGTCTCCGGTTTCATGTTTTAAGACGATGAGTGTTATGGCCCGATGACCTCTTAATTTTTCTATTCGAGTATCTTCGGCATACGTGTCTTTGACAGTGGCCACATCTTTCACTTTATTCGCATTCCCAAGATCGTTGGACCGGATGACGACTTCTGACACTTGCTCCGGGGTTTGGATTTCACCGACGGTCCGAACCATATATTCTTGAGAGTTATGCGTGATGGTTCCACCGGGTACATTCATATTTTGGGATTCCAAGCTTTCAACAATTTGAGATAACGATAAATGGAGTTGATTTAAAATGTCGGGATTAACCTCCACCCAAAATTCCCGGTCTCTCCAGCCTCGTTTGGCGACGGAACTGACGCCAGGGATGAGTTCAAGTCTATCTTCCAGCATGTCCGCATATTTTCTAAGCTCGGGTTCAGGTAAGTGTGACAAATTAATTTCAATGGTGGACATCTGGCGTGTCTTAATTTCATTAACAGTTGGTTTTTCGCAATCTTTGGGCAAATCTTCAATCCGGTCAATGGCCCGTTGAACGTCGGTCTTTACTTTTTCTTTGTCTCTTTTGGATAGGTCTTCGAATATTTCAGCAATGACCACCGATCGGCCTTCAATGGAGGTCGAATGAAGCTTGTCTATCCCGTCCACTTCTTTTAAGCTGCGTTCAACAGGAATCGTCACCAATTTTTCTATTTCTTCTGGCGCACTCCCGGGGTAGGGGGTGACAATGGTCATGATATCCATGGCAACCAGGGGAAATGCCTCTTTTTGAGTATTGAGGGTGACATAAATCCCAGTGATAAAAATAAAGGCGGTCAGGAGATTTAAAAAAAGCGACTGCCGCAGACAATAATTAATAAACTTCATAACGAAAGCTCCATATACTCATTGAGAAGGGTGCCTTGTGCTTTTTTCATGTCGATCACGGCTTTTTCGTAATCTAAGAGAGATTGTACATAATTGAGAGAGGATTTTAAATAGTCTTCTTGAAATTGGATGACAAAATTAATACTCGATCGTCCTTGGTTAAATTTTTTGTCTTCTGATTTTGCCTTTTTTAATAAGATGTCATTAATTTTCTGAGTGGTTTTGACTTGATTGGCATAGGTTTCTAAGGCATTGATCTTTTGGGCAATGTCTAAATAAATTTCATTTTCAATTTTTTTAACTTTAAATAGCGCTTGAAGCTTTTGCACTCGGGCATCTGTATTTTTGCTTTGGGCCGAATTGTTTTCTAAAGGGAATTTAAATGTGAATCCGGCAAAATATGTGGGGTATAGAAAACCAAATACATCATCCACCGCTTGATCATATCTTTTGTCCAATCCATTATAGGCAATGGTGCCCACCAAGTCCATCTCTGGAAATTTCTGATTGGATGTGACTTTTTGCTTTAGATCTTTGGATTCCAAATCTTTTTTGCCGCTCAGGTACTCTTTTTTATTTTGAAGGGCCAAATGCATGGCATTTTTAAGTGCAAAGGATTCTTCATGGAAGCTTAAGCTGTCCTTTGGATTTAGAATCGTTGCCAGCTCTTCTTGAAGGGCGATTTTTACTTTTTCATGTCTGTCATTCCAATTATTTTTTGAAAGCGAGACATCGTTTTCACGAGAAAGCACATTGGCTTCAGAGGCCAAAAGATCTGTTTCTTCAATGGTTCCTAATTTCAATTTCTTTTGATTTGCAGATAACAGTTTTTTGGCATCTTCCAGTGCTTTTTGGTCAATTTCCAAAATATCTTCAGCGGCCAAAAAATCCAAATAGGATTTGGCCACAGACACCAGCGCCGATTCGATCTTGTCTTCTGCGTTGTGGCGATGGACCAGATTCTTTAGATCACCGATGGTTAAATTTTTTCTGTCATTCATTCCAAAAAAGTTTTCAAAAATGGGCTGGGTGACATTGAGCTCAAGTCTGGGGTCCCAATATTCTTTGAGTGTGGATGACGTGGAATTTGTTTCCTTGTACACATTTTTAAATTGAAGATCCAATGTGGTGCCTGTTACGATTTTTTTAATGACACCAAAATTCACATTTTCTGTAATATTTCTGGATCCGGAAAGGGTGCTGACGGGCTTATCTTCATCGTGTTTCCAATCGGCCGATGTAGACAGATTGGTGTCAAATGCCGCTTCGGCATCATCGATGGCCGCGGTGCCCAAGTCTCGATCCAGCTCGGCAATTTTAATATCCAGATTTTTTTGAAATGCAATTTTAATGGCATCTTTAAGTGTGATGGGTTTTGTGGCAGAAAGCGCATGGTTAATATGACACGTGACGACCAAACAAAAAACAACACCTGTCATCCTGAGGGCAGAATGCCCGAAGGATCTCATCATATCTACCCCTTCACCTGCACTCCTATTTTCGGGCAAAGTGTATTGACTGAGCATTTGGAGCACAGCGGTTTTCGTGCAATGCAAATATTTCGTCCATGAAACGTCAAAAGATGCGAACTTTTGGTCCAATTTCGTTCTGGCACCAATTTCATGAGATCAAACTCCACTTTAACAGGATCGGTATTCTTTGTTAAGCCCATTCTCAGGGAGAGCCGGAGCACGTGAGTATCCACAACAAGCCCCGGAGTGTCATATGCATTTCCCAATATGACATTGGCCGTTTTTCGACCAACGCCGGGCAAATGCACCAGTTCTTCTAAGGTGTGGGGGACGTCGCCATGGTGTTTGTCTGATATCAGTCGACATGCTCCTTGAATGCTCTTGGCTTTGTTGACATAGAATCCGCAAGAATGAATATCTTTTTGGAGTTCATTCGGTTTGGCCCGCGAAAAATCCTTGGCGGATTTATATTTTTTAAACAGGGCGGGGGTAACCAGATTCACTCGCTTATCCGTACATTGTGCCGATAAAATCGTCGCCACCAAAAGTTCTAATGGATTTGAAAAATTGAGGGCACACTTGGCATCTGGATAGTCTTTTTCAAGATGCTTGAATATTTTTGAGGTTTTGAGTTTTGGGTTCATCTGACCATAAAGATGTCTAAAGAACATGTTCTTTACAACATAAAAATCATTTTGGTTCCGCTGCGGAACCAAAAAGGTACCAGGTACCATGATTAATATTTGTGCACTAGTGACCAAAAAATAACATCTTTTTAGAGAGATGCCC
>CAZDSE010000067.1:0-6548 GCA_964507905.1 uncultured bacterium
GACTCAAGACATCGACACCCGTTTAAAATTGGATTTGGAAAATCTAGGATACACTTTTGATCAAATCCTATCCATCACTCCAACGGTTGAATACCATTGGGATCAAAATACGGATGTCATGGGTGGCACGCACTTGGGGCTCGTCGGAACCAGTTATTTGGGGAATAACTTCTTTGTCGGATTATCCAAAAGATTTTAAAGGGGTAAGACATGCCATTTCTGTAAAGAAATGGCATGTCAAATAGAAGTTGATCTGTAAGCCGGGTCCTGTCCTTCTAAAATTTAGAAGGGACAATCATTAATCTGGGGAAAAAATTACTCTTTTCCTCTAGCGACATACCCAAAAGCAGAACCGATTTTGTCGATTTGAAGCGGGCCACTTCAAACTGCTTTTCTATTTTGTCTTGCTCCGGATGGGGTTTTCATAGCTAAGAAGGTCACCCTTCCTACTGGTGAGCTCTTACCTCACCGTTTCACCGTTGCTCCGGGCTGGGTACCTGGTACCTTTCAAAGGTACCAGGTACCCAACCCAAAAGCTGTTTACTTTCTGTTGCACTGTCCATGAGACGTTACATCTCTCTGGATGTTATCCAGCATCCTACCCTGCGGAGCCCGGACTTTCCTCCCCTTTCGAATCAAAAGGAGCGATTATCCGATCAACTTCACCCCTCATCGTGTGCATCAATGGCCTCATTGGCCAATTGATCTGCAATCTTATTCTTTTCTCTGCGAATATGAACAATCGTGTAATGAAATCCTTTTAATAAACCCATAATATCATCATGAAATTTTTTCAAGTGCGGACTTCGGACGCGATATTTTCCCTGAATTTGCTTAACCATCAACTCCGAATCGGCATGAATGGCCAAAGTCTTTCCACCCCGTTTTTTGGCCTCCTTCAATGCAACCAGCAATGCAGAATACTCAGCAACATTGTTGGTTGTTTCTCCCAAATATTTCGTCAAACGTGCAACTTCCGACCCATCCGAATGAGTGATGAACGCCCCGGCCCCTGCAGGACCCGGATTGCCTCGAGCTGCGCCATCCACATAGATTAAGAATTTCATGGAGTCTGAATCAGCGTATGAAAAATCAAAATTCGATTGCAATTGGGACATGAATGAGCCTCTTCTCCCTTAAGAATTAAATTATACAATTGAGGGGGGAGCGATATGTGACACCCCATACATCGCCCTTCTTTGGATTCGACAACCGCCAGTGGCAGCCGCTTCCGGATTCTGGTATACCAGGATAAAAGTTCAACTTTTAAATCCTTGGCAATGGCATCTCGACTGCTTTGTTTTTCTATTAAAAGAGCATCTATTTTGGATAAGTTCTCTTCGGTCTCTTTAATTTCCTGATTCATATTTTGAGACTGACCAGATGAATCCTGCTCTATTGATTTTAATCGCTTCTTTTCTTCATCAATTTGCAGCATCACTTCCAATACATGTTCTTCAATGACTGCATTTTCTTGCTTTGAAATTTCAACCTCTTTTTTCATGGCCAAATACTCTTCATTGGATTTTACTGCCATCATTCGTTCTTCAGACTTTTTTATTTTTTCTTCTTTTTCAGACAGATCCAATTCCAACGACTTTTTTTTCTTTTCCAATTCCAATAAACTTTGTTTTTTTTGATCTAAATTTTTCTTTTCATCTTGAATTTTTTGCTTGAGACTTTCTATGGTTTGTGGATATGCAATTTTATTTTTTTGAAATTCATCCAATTCAAGATCGATTTTTTGAAGTTGCCAAAGAGTTTTAAAATCACTGACAGCCATGGCGGGGATGATAGGGATTCCCGTCTAAAATGGCAAGAGATATTTTA
This sequence comes from uncultured bacterium, assembly GCA_964507905.1. Classification (GTDB taxonomy): domain Bacteria; phylum Bdellovibrionota; class JACOXK01; order 2-02-FULL-40-11; family 2-02-FULL-40-11; genus CAZDSE01. The sequence continues at coordinate 1,831 of CAZDSE010000067.1, forward strand.
TCTTATGATATTGAATACTTACGGATATATAATGTGATCCGAATTCAAGAAATTGTGAATATATTCCACTTTGGGCCGAAATCGATCGGATCTCAATTTCTCCATCATATCCAATTGAACCCCTTGTTTTGTATCTATGACATAAGAGGATGATAACTGATCGGCCATTAAAACATAGGCCATACTGTCTGCCAGATCATCCCAAGGAGATGTGCTCGCATAGAGGCTAATAAAGTTCGTTTTTTCATAGAATTCTTTGTACAACTCATTCACTTCATTTCGATTCACAAAGCCATTTTCACATCGATAAAAACACAATCTGTCCCTTCCCAAAAATTCATTTTCCTGAAGAGGCATCATGTTTGTTTTCCAAGACAATGCTCCGTAACTATCGGGGGCCATTTCGCATATCATTTCATCGGGATCATTCGGATCTGGAGCACAAGTCGCGGTTTTGTTTAAGTCATTGGCAAAATCAAACATATGTCCAAATTCATGCGTCACAATCATATACAATAAATCATTCACTTGAGATTCTGTGTGAGTCGAAATCCAAGGGAGATTGGGATCTAAAATCGAAGGATCCTTGGATCCACCAAAAGAAAGTTGTTCCTTCCAAGTGCCCCATTTTTCTAAAGGAACAGGTTCATCCAAAAGAGATTTCCGAATTCCCATCACAGCCCCACTCACATTTCCATTTCCATCTCTCGCAAGCCCTGCATATGCCGTCGGTGTTAAAACCTTTTCAACATATATTGAATTCAATGAACAAAACATCTTTTGAAATCCGGCAGGCAAATGATCATACAGATCTTCAAATGGTTTTGCGTATGACGCACTTCCATCCAGACAGGGCCTGGGCTCTGTCAGACCATTCCCCCATTCTATGGGATCAACGACACAGACTGCCTTTGAGATATGCTCTCTGCAATTTTCATCCCCCAGCTTTCTCTCTTTCACAATTTTTGTATCCACATGCTCAATAAAAAAGTCTGGTGCAATCCATTCAATTTTTCCCATCGGCTTGGCATGCGATGGCACTGAAAATACGAATAAAGAAATACCCAAAATGAAACGAACACTATTTTTCATACACAACACCTCCCAGAACAAAAGACAAATTTATTTTAATGAAGCATTTAAGTCAAGGAGTATGCCGATAATGAATCTGTATCAAAAATTATCGTTTTCTGAATCAGAAATTCCCAATTATTAGGCAGGAATGTAAACTGTGTACATCTGTTTAAAGCTCTTAGTCTGTACATTTGATTTCAGTTGCTATATTAATAAAATCTAATGAAGGATGTTTCCAAAAAGTTCATATTTGAATCAGAAAGATTAATATTTGTTCGCCCAGAAGCCAAAAATCTAGATTTTTTCAAAGAATGCTCTCTAAATCCTGAGATAATGGGATTGCAAGGTGGCATAATGTCAGATGTTCAAATTAAAACATTCCTAACAAGAATAATACAGCACTGGGAAAAATACGATTTTGGTCATTATTTAGCTGTTTTAAAAACTACTAAAAAACCCATTGGCTACTTTAGTTTAAAGTACTTATCGGACTCAGATTCTACACAAAAAATACCTGACTTGGGCTTTGCTTTACTTCCTGAATATTGGGGAAAGGGGTTTGCGACAGAAGGCAGTAAAGCCTTAGTTAAGCACGCATTTGATAAACATCATTTTAAAAAAATTCAGGCACTAAATAATCCTAAAAATATTTCTGGAACAAAAGTTTTGAAAAAAATTGGATTCAAAGAAATTGGCTCTATTGAGGTCGTGTATCTTGGTCGTAATTATGGAAAATCTACTAAATGGGAGATCTCCTTCGACCATACTTAGTCAGGTTAGTCATCACCACCACCAAAAAAATTCCACTGGAGGGGATTACAAATTCCTTTTTTCCCATCCCGCATTTGGAGAAGGTATTTATTCTTTTTATTTTTTATTAATAAATTCGTTCTTTTGTTTGGACCCACAAAAATGATCAGCTTCAGTTATCCACATATTCTAAGAATTCAAATTTTAAAGACAGTAACTGCTCTTTCTCTGAGTCAACCAAGCTGATTTGTGGAGTCACACGGACCCGAGACTTAAAAAAAGTGTGGTTCAATGTATTTTTACCTTTTAAGTTTCGGCCATCCATAGCAAGTCCGGACAACAAGAATTTCCCTAATTCTGAACCAGAGCTGAAGGTAAACTCTACATACGACGCTTGTTCCTCATAGGAGTAACCAATCGTATCTGCATCGAACATCTTTGTCTTCGCGGTCTCTTCTTTATTAAATCGACAAGACCATATGGATTGCGCATTCCCCCATTCCAACGTCTGATCAATGAGACAAGTCGCATTTTTTAACTGTTCTTGTGTATGGGCATCCTCCAAAGTAACAGAAATCCGATATTGAGCAGCACTCGCAAATGCAAGCGAACCCAGTGAAACAAGCATGACAGATATTAAAAGAACAATTTTACCCAGATTTTTCATACACGATACCTCCTATTAAAAAGATAAATAAGATTAGTTAAAAAAAAATCTATAGTCAAGATGATATGGGCCCGCCAGGACTTGAACCTGGGACCACCCGGTTATGAGCCGGAAGCTCTAACCAACTGAGCTACGGGCCCGAAAAGAAAATTCATTGATTATCCAAAAACGCTTTGAGTTTCTTGCTTCGGCTGGGATGGCGCAGCTTTCGCAGGGCTTTGGCTTCAATTTGACGAATCCGCTCTCGAGTGACATCAAAATCTTTCCCAACTTCTTCCAACGTATGATCTGATTTTTCACCAATCCCAAATCGCATGCGCAATACTTTTTCTTCTCTCGGCGTCAATGTTGCCAAAATTCGTCTGGTTTGTTCGGATAAGTTTAAATTAATCACCGCATCCGATGGATTGATTTGTTTTTTATCCTCAATAAAGTCTCCCAAATGACTGTCTTCTTCTTCTCCAATCGGCGTTTCTAGAGAAATGGGTTCCTTTGCAATTCGCAATACTTTTCGAACTTTATCAACTGGCATTTCCATTTTAACAGCGATCTCATCTGGCGTGGGTTCCCGTCCAATTTCTTGAACCAAATACCGGGATGTCCGAATGAGCTTATTGATGGTTTCAATCATGTGGACCGGGATTCGAATGGTTCTCGCCTGATCGGCAATCGCTCGTGTAATCGCTTGGCGAATCCACCACGTGGCATACGTACTAAATTTATATCCTCTTCGATATTCAAACTTATCGACCGCCTTCATTAAGCCAATATTTCCTTCTTGAATCAAATCCAGGAATTGAAGTCCTCTGTTTGTGTATTTCTTGGCGATCGAAACCACGAGTCGTAAGTTGGCTTCAATGAGTTCATTTTTGGCAATGTCGGCTTCGCGTTCTCCATATCGAATGTTGTAATAAATTCGCTTGAGCTCGGCGACGGATTGATTGCTCTCCAACTCGACCCTTCGATATTTTCGATGAATGTTACCAATTTCTTTATCAATATCTAAAACATCTTCTTTTCGAAGAGAAATATTTTTAAGAACCGAAGCGGCTGGTTTTCCACCTCGCTTGACGAGATTAATGAGCCTCTTTAATTCATCTTCACTTTTCACATTTGCCCGGCTTAGAAAAACATCTCTCTCATAATCCGCTTCTTCAATGCGCAGCACATAATGACTAATGAGCCCCACAATACGATTTAATGTTTTTCTGTTAAAGCTGACTTCTCTAAATTGCTCGACCACTTCATCGCTAAATTTTTGGATTTTTTCATCCAACTCTTTTTTTAACGATTCATTGACTCTCTTGTGTTGAAGTCTCTTTTGGAGAGGTTTTACTCGCTCAGAATATTGTTTAACCCGATGAATCACCTTTAGAACATTGGCCATGTAGGCCTCTTCATTGATCATGTCCTCTTCATCAATTCCTTTAATAACATCTCGAATCCGCAGTCTTCCTTTTTTCAGCTGCTCCTCAATATCCAAAATTTCTTTAACCCCCACCTCGGCATTCAACAGTTCTCTTAAAACCTTGGTTTCACCTGCTTCGATCCGCTTTGCGATCTCAACTTCTCCTTCTCGAGTCAATAATGAAACAGAACCCATTTTTCGAAGATACATTCGGATGGGATCATCTCCTCTTCCGACCAACGACTCTTTTTCTTCGATCTCTTCAACTTCTTCTGCTTTGGCAAATAAATCTCCTTCACCTTCTTCCATCTCCATCATTTCTTCGGAGCCTTCTTCCAATTCTTCTTCAGATTTGGGCGCACCTGATTTAGATTCAACCACATCGATATCCATTTGACCGAACAACGCCATCACATCATCAATTTTATCTGGAGAAACCATTTCTTGAGGCAACGTGTCATTAATTTCTTCAAAAGTCAGAAATCCCCGTTCTTTTCCAAGATCAATCAGTTTTTGAACTTCTTTTGAATAAGCTTCTTTCGGAGCTCCCTCAGATTCGGCACCTGCTTCAGCCTTGGCTTGACGCACCACTTGATCTTTATGCTTTGGCTTTTTTGTTTTTTGATGGGGCGCTTTTTTAGCGGGGGCTAATTTTTTCACTTTTTTCTTTGCCATACGGTTTGCTCCTTAGGTTGATATCTATTCAAAATCTCAAAATCTTTGTCACAGTCTCTGTCTTTTTTGTACAAGATCTTGATATTCTAAAAGTAAATTTCGCTTTCCTTCCTCTGTCATCAGATTTGAAGACCGATCCAAATC
>CAZDSE010000067.1:6558-9157 GCA_964507905.1 uncultured bacterium
TTTTCCAATAATTCCTTTTCTTTTATCTCCAAATGTTTTTTTTGTAATTTCTTCTTTAATCCCTCATAAATGGGACGCCACTCTTTTTCTGTTAAACTCTGACTTTCTTTCTTAAAGATGCCATGAAGCAGTGCCTCTTTAAGGGCTGAATTATTAATCTTTTCCAAGACAGACGAAAAATCAATGATTTGTTTACTCTCACATGGGTCCATCATGGTAAAAAGTACTTCCTTTACATCCAAATCGGTAAAAAGATCAAGGACTTTTTCTTGAATCAGATCATTCAACAATTCTGGAAAAAGTAAAACAAATTCAAGTAGTTGCACTTCCGGAGATGTTGAGGGAGATGAGACGGAGTCATTTCGATATTTATTATTTTTTGAACTGCCCCCTGTCTCGGCTATGGATAGAGATTTTGTGATCCATTTTTCCTCCACTTGCAGACGATCACTAACGCGTTTAACCGCTTCTTCACGCTCAATCCCTTCGGGCATCTGCCTCAAAAATTGAGACATTTCTTCAATCACCTTGGTTTTAAATGATGTGGACTGTTTGTGCCTTTGCACCAGCCGCTCCATCACGAAGAATAGTAGCGATTGAGATGAATTTAATTTCAGATCAAAATCCTGCTTTGAATGTTTTTTAAAAAAATCATCGGGATCCTTAATGGATTCACCTGGAACGCGTAGATCGATAATTTTGGGAACAATGCCCTGTTTTAAAAATAGTCCAAGACTTCTTTCCGCTGCATTCTTCCCAGCTTCATCATGATCAAATAAAACATAAAATTGATCTGTCATTCGTTTTAAAAATGAAATGTGATCTTCGGTGAGTGACGTGCCCATCGTCGCAACGGCATTTTTAAACCCTTTTTCATGCATCGCCAAACAATCAAAATATCCTTCAACCAGAATAACTCCCCGTCGACTCACCTCTTGAACTCCATGAGACAAGCCATACAATGCCTGAGACTTATGATAAATCTGAGATTCGGAAGAATTTAAATACTTCGGCATGTCTTTTTCATTTAAGCTTCTGCCTCCAAAACCCAAAACCCGCTGACTCAAATCAAACAATGGAAAAATAATACGATCTCGGAAACGATCATACGTATTTCTCTCGTCTTTCTTCACCATGAGTCCCAAATGAAGCACATCGGCATCTGACACGCCTTTCTTTTTAAGAAAAGGGGACAAACCATGCCACCCGGCCGGCGCATAGCCCAAATGATATTCACTCGCAAGCTTGGGATGGATCCCTCTTATTTTGAGATAAGACAGTGCTTTGGAATTTTGACTTAATTCCTGTTTAAAAAATCCCAATGCCAGTTTATTGATTTTATATAGAAGTTCTGTTTTTTGTTTGTCCTTTTCGTTTGCAGGATTTTTTGAAAACGTGATTATAATTCCAAGATCTCCAGCCAATTTTTGTACCGCTTCTGGAAAAGACAAACGGGCATGCTCCATGAGAAAAGAAAAAACATTCCCTCCCTTTTGGCATCCAAAACAATGATAGATTTTTTTGGTCTCACTCACCATGAATGACGGCGTCTTTTCACTGTGAAATGGGCAAACCCCTTTATAATTCACACCGGATTTCTTAAGACTCACATATTGGGATATGACAGATACAATACTCGATCGATCCCGAATTTCTTGAATTTTTTCTTCAGGAATATACGTCATATATTTTAAATGAAGAGCTGGGCTATCCTACTTTAGTGAGTTTTTCTTTTACAATGCGACTAACGTCCTTCATATCTGCTTGTCCCTGCAATTCCTGTCCAACCGCCTTCATGACTGCTCCCATGTCTTTGGGTGAACTTGCTCCCAGCTTCGCAATAACCGTTTGAATTCGCTTTTCAATTTCATCGATATTTAAAGACTTTGGCAAATACGGTTCTAAAATGGTAATTTCTTTTTGTTCCTTTTGAACCAGATCTGGCCTATTTCCCTTTTTAAACTGATCAATGGATTCATGACGTTGCTTCACCATTTTTCGAATCAGAGAAAAAATTTCTTCATCTTCGATATTTTTCTTAATGAGTTCTATTTCTTTGTTTTTGATCGCTGCTCGCAGCATTCGAATGGTGGACACACGAAGCTCATCTCCATTTTTCATAGATGATTTTAAATCTTGGTCCAACCGCTCTTTTAATGTGGCTGACATGAATGTGATGATTCGTTATCTCTGCTTCAAAGATCGTTTTCGTGCAGCAATGGATTTTTTCTTAAGCCGAACGCTTGGCTTTTCATAATGCTCACGCTTACGAATCTCCGAGAGTATACCTGCCTTTTCACATTGCTTTTTAAACCGTCTCATTAAAGATTCAAATGATTCGCCTTCTTTAGATCTTATACCTGGCAAGTAAACTCACCTCCTTTTAAAGATGAAAGTATAGATTATGCTTCGAATTAGTCAAGCGATTAAGATCCCCTAGGATCCCCCTAAGACCCCATAGCTCCGCCCAGCTGTCGTCCGGCCAACAAATGAAGATGGAGATGGTACACCGCCTGACCTCCTTCAACATTGCAATTAAAAACCGTACGATATCCTCTCTCAAGCACCCCTTTTTGCTCAGCAATTTTATTGGCTGCCA
>CAZDSE010000068.1:0-8708 GCA_964507905.1 uncultured bacterium
GGAAGTAAAGCGCAGCCCGAAGGGCGAGCCATGAAGCGAAAGACGATCTCCTCTTCCTCCCTACTTGTGGGCAATAGAAAGTGCATGAGTGCAACGTCTCGAAGGGACGTTGACACGTGTCTCGAATAACAAAACTGTCTTCGCATTTTAGTGACGATTTATCTTTTTTCTTCGATATCATAGGAATATATTTTTGCTGCTCCTGTCAGTGGGTTGACCACAATCGTATAGACATGACCCGTATCTGATTCCAGGCGAATTTGGGTTTCTTCGGTGAGGCCAGAGGGAAAAAAATGGGTATATGCCTCGCCGGAGGTGACCGGGTCTTTGCTTTGAGGGGTTTTGATATCCCTAAATTTTAAGTGCTTTTCCAGTTTCACATGCTTTTTTAAAAGATCTTTGTCTTCATCCCATTTTGATTCTTTTGGTTTTTTGTCTCTATTGTCATGCTCATTTGAAGACGGCAGCTTTTTTTCTTCTGATTTTTCAACCCAGTATTCTTGATTTTCCAAATCATAATGGAGTCGATAGATTTTATTTTTAACAGCCGCTTGATCGTAGAGAAAGCGGATACTTCCCGACAGCATGCGGGCTTGCTTTTTTAAATTCATGTCCAGTTTATCTCGGGTCCGAGGGACGGCAAACACAACAAACATGGCCATGATCGCCATGACCACGATGAGCTCGATTAGGGTAAATCCCGATCTATAAATCGTCGCTCGATATGTCTGCTGCGACTCCTGTGCCGCCTTCTTTTTTGTCTTTTCCATAGGAGATGATTGTAAATTTTTGGCCATCGTCACTGACATAAATGTAGGGTTTTCCCCATGGATCTTTGGGAATTTGTTTTTTCTGCAAATATCCATCGGGTGAATAATTTTCTGGAACGTTTCCCGAAGACGGCGCTTCTATGAGGGACTGAAGTCCTTGGTCTGTCGTCGGAAATTGATCATTATCCGCTTTGTAGAGTTCCAATGCTTGCTCAAAAATTTTAACTTGAGTTTTGCATGCATTGACCTTGGCTTGATCCAACCGACTCATCACTTGGGTTGTGGCCAAAGTTGCAAACAGCGCAATGATGGTCATCACCACGATAATTTCTATGAGCGTCATCCCACTTTGATTCGAGATTTTCATCTTATCCTCCTCCTGCGATATTGTTTAACTCCAAAATTGGCAGCAATACTGCCATGACAATGGTTCCCACAACGACTCCCATAAATACAATCATCAAGGGTTCCAAAATCTGGGTCATCGCGGTCAGCGTTGTTTCCACTTCGTTATCATACGACTGAGAGACCGTGGTCAGCATATTTTCCAATTCACCGGTTTTTTCACCAATTGAAATCATGTGCGTCACCATCGGTGGAAATTCCCCACTTTCTCTCAGCGGACCCGCGATCGATTGCCCCTCACTGATGTTCTCTCTGGCTTTCATCACAGCCATTTTAATGACATGATTATCTATAACATTTTTAACAATGTCCATAGAAACAAGCAGTGGAACCCCGCCATGCAATAATGTAGATAGGGTGCTGGCAAAGCGAGAAATAGAAATCATTCGGACGAGTTTACCAAAAAGGGGAACTTTTAAAATAAATCGATCGAAATTTTGTTTCCCCTTTTCTGACGATAAGTATTTTCGCGCCAACCAATAAATAAGCCCAATCCCGCCAATGACCAAGTACCACTGGTGACGTAAGAGATCGCTGATGGCAATGACGATTTGAGTGATGAGGGGAAGGGATTGCTCCATGTCGGCAAAAATTTGGGTAATTTTTGGAATCACAAATACAAATAGGCCACCGACAATGACCGCACCAACAACCACCATGACCAAGGGATAGGTCATGGAGCCCACGACCTTATTTCTAAGTTTAACTGAAGACTCTGTAAATTCGGCCAACCGCAACAAAACAGAATCCAAAGTTCCCGATGTCTCTCCGGCTTTGACCATGTTCACAAACAGGTTTGAAAAAACTTCGGGATGTTTTGCCATGGCTTGGGCGAGTGATGATCCTTCATTGACCTGTTCTCGTACATTCGTCAAAATGAGTTTTAATTTTTCATGTTCCACTTGGTCGGTGATGGCGGTCAGTGCGTCCACGAGGGGAATATTGGCTTTGACGAGTGTGGCCAACTGTCGTGTCATGACGGCGACATCTTTAACGCTGACACGCTGAAAAAATTTTGGGAGAGCAAACGCTCCTTTGGAAGTCCCTTTGTGTTGCTCTGTCAAATCAATGGGATAAATTCCTTGTTTCCGGAGTTTGGCACGGGCAATTTTGACATGTTCGCCATCTATTTTTCCAGAAATTTTTTTTCCGGTGTTATCCAACCCCTTGTATTCGAATACTGGCATCGATTATGTTTCTACCTGAGTGGCGGTTAAAATTTCTTCAATCGTGGTAATCCCTTGAAGTACTTTTAATATTCCATCGTCTCGAATCGATTTCATACCCTTTTGAGTGGCTTTTTTCTTGAGTGTTGTTGAATCGGTTCCTGTTAAAATCAATTGTCGAATTTCATCATCGATCAAAAAAAGCTCTTTAATGGATGTTCGTCCGGCATATCCGGTCTTCATGCATTTATCGCAGCCTGTGGCCTTATAAATTTTTTTTCCAGAAATCATTTGACTGGGAATACCAATTTCTTTCAGCTCATCGGCGGTTGGGGTATATTCCTGGCGGCAATCTTTACAAATTCTTCGAATGAGGCGCTGGCCAATAACGCCCAACATGGAGCTTGATACCAAGAAGGGTTGAACTCCCATGTCCACCAAACGGGTGACGGCGCCGGGCGCATCGTTTGTATGGAGTGTTGAGAGAACCAAGTGACCGGTTAAGGAGGCTTGAATCGCAATTTCCGCCGTTTCAAGGTCTCGGATTTCTCCAATCATGACCACATCTGGATCTTGACGCAGAATGGACCTCAACGCGGCGGCAAACGTTAAATTAATTTTGGGATTGATCGGAGTTTGTCCAATTCCTTTAATTTGATATTCGACGGGATCTTCTACGGTCATAATATTTCTTTCAACGGAATTGAGATTTGCAATACAGGCGTACAACGTGGCTGTCTTTCCACTTCCGGTAGGACCCGTCACCAAGATGATGCCGTGGTTTTTATGAATGAGAGTTTCCAAACTATGTTGCACATCTCCTTCAAATCCCAAATCCTTTAAATTTAAAATGACATTACTTTTGTCTGCGAGTCGCATCACAATTCGTTCGCCATGCGTTGTTGGGATGGTGGACAGACGGATATCAATATCTTTTCCGGCAATTTTGATTCGAATTCTTCCATCTTGAGGAAGTCTTTTTTCTGCAATATTTAATTCCCCCATGACCTTGACCCGAGTGGCCACACTGTTTTGAAATGCTTTGGGGGCTTTATAGACATCATATAAAATTCCATCGATTCGAAATCGGACAACGACTTCTCTCTCTTGGGGTTCGATGTGAATGTCGCTCGCTCGTTCTTTCACCGCTCGGAATAAAAGCGAATTCACCAATCGAATGATGGGCGCTTCATCACTGGCATCGAGCAAATCTTCGGGTTCTTCTAAGTCATAAGAAAGATCCATGCCTTCTTCGATTCCTTCAATGGCTCGCTGCTCTTTCTTCTCGTAGACGCGGTTTATGGCATCTTGAATTTTGATGGTACTGGCAATGACAGGCTGGATTTGCGCTTTTAAAATAATGCGCAAATCATCAATGACGGTTTGATGTAGGGGATTTGTCATGGCCACAATGACTCGTGAACCATCCCTTAAAATGGGGATGACTTCGTTCTCTTTGGCATAATTGATGGGGATTTTGGTGACTAATGTCGGATCAATTTGATCGGCCGGAATTTCTTGATAAAAAGTGACGCCCAGTTGAACACTGAGCGCTTTTTGAATTTCTTCAGGGGACAGATATCCCTTTTCAATGAGGATATCACCGAGTTTTGATCCCTTTTCTCGTTGGGCGACCAATGCATCTTCCAGCTGCTTTTCGGTGAGCCGCGTGTGCTTTAATAGAATTTCTCCGAGTTTTAATTTTTTATTCATAAGTCATCCCCGCGAAAGCGGGGATCTTATTCCTCTGCTTTCGGCGGATTTAAGTTCCCCATAAATGTCGTTTTTCGATCTCGATCTGGGTAATACTGATCCAAAAACTCTTGGCGCTCTTTAATTTTCTTATCAAATAATTTTCTAAAATCCCCATATTTTCGAATGATGTTGGGAGTCAAAAGCAGCATCAAATTGGTTTTGGTGGTCTCCTTACTCGCGCTTTTAAATAACCATCCCAAAATGGGGATATCTCCAATGAGAGGGACTTTGCTATTGGTTTCTGTGACGTTATCCCGCAACAATCCCCCGATGACCACCGTATCTTGATCTTTGATGAGCACCGTCGTTTTCATGGCTCTTTTGGTCGATGCAAATGATTGGGCTTCGAGTCCCGTGGGAGGTTTTCTGGTAGAGATGTCTTCAATCGTTTGATCAATTTCAAGTCTCACCAGATCGGACGTCTCATTGATTTGGGGTTTGAGTTTTAACGTCAATCCAATGGGCTCACGAGAAATGCTTTGTTGAACGACCCCTGTTCCGGTAACGGTGCTTCCGGTGCTCGTTGGAATTTTTTCTGAAGCTTCAAATGTAGACTCAACATTATCAATGGCCAGTATTTGAGGAGCAGACAAAAGATTGGAATTGGCATCCAGAGCCAAGGCTCGCACGAGTGCCGTCGCATTGGGGATATTGACTTTATTTCTATCTGGAAGTTTGACTTCAGTCGATCCCGATGTGACAAAACCCAAGACGCCACTTCCGGGGGTCAACATTTTTCTGGGATCCAAAACAGATTCCAACGAATTGGGGGTGGTTCCTGAAAATCCTCCGATCAGACCATTTTTAAATCCAGCCGTGGGAACCCCAGCCGTATATGAGAGTCCCAATGATTTTTGTTTGGTGATATTGACTTCCAAAATATACGCTTCGACGTAAACTTGCTTACGCGGGATGTCTAGTTTTTGGATTACGGTTTTGAGTGTATTAAAATCTTGGAGGGATGCGGTAATGACCAAAGAATTGGTTTCTTTATCTCCCGTGATTTTAATTTCGCCTTCGAAATCTATAGGCCCGCCCATCGGAGCTCCGGGAAATCCTCCGGGTCTTGGAGCTGAGGCACCGCCTCCCACGAGTTTTGAAAGGGTTTCAGATATTTTATCCGCTTGGGAATTTTGAAGATAATACACATGAATTTTTCCACCCCCATGGACATTGACGTCCAACCGTTCAATCAATTCTTTAATTTTCTCTACTCCTTGTTCATTGGCTTTGACGATAATAGAATTGGTTCTTGAATCTGGGATGATTTTTGAAATAGACTCACCGCCACCTTCTGAAAATCCTCCGCCCCCTGGAGCCCCTCCAAAAGAGGGTGGGGTAAATCGGGAACCTTTTCCTTTGTCATCCTTATAGAAATTATTGATTTGGTCGGCGATGTCTTTGGCAGAAGAGTATTTAATTTTAATGACCACCAATTGTTCTTCAAATCCTTTAATATCCAAGTGATGTAGGATTTCGATCAGGCGATTGATATTGGCGCCGGTGTCCGTAATGATGAGGCTATTCGTGGCTTCATACGCCACCAATGCCCTGGGATTTACAATGCTTTGAAGGGAGCGGGATATTTCAGACGCATTGATATATTTTAAATGATAAATTCGCGTAATGTAGGCGTCACTGGTGGGCGCATATTTTCCGGCATAAGTTTGTAAACTCATTTTGGTGGCATCTTGCGCCCGGACGATTTTATAGAATTTTCCGACGGGGACCAACGTTAAATCATTCATTTCCAACGCAGATAAAAATGCACGATACGCTTCTTCAATCGTGACGTCTTCATTGGAAATAATGGTAATTTTTTTTCGGCTTAAATCTTCGGTCACAATAAAACTTCTGCCTGTGAGTTTGCTCATGCTTTTTGTCACCGCGTCCAAAGATTCATCTCGGAAATTAATGCTTGTGATTTTGACAGCGCCAGACGAGACCGTAGGGGATTTTGATGTTTCTTGTGGCTGAGATCCAGATGACTGAGAACCTGTCGTTGGTTTTTGTGGGGCAGGGGCTTCAAATGTTGGGGGCGGTAATTCAGAAGGGTCATCATCTTCAATGACTTCGGGACGCAGCTGTGCAACCGCAGTTCCCCCAAAGGTGATGATGAAGATCCATGCAATGACATATTTATGGATAGATTTCATGACGTCCTTTCTACTTAATGACATAAGTTTTACTGTGCTTGAGTCCCTCTCGTTCAGTATCGAGATTAATTTCAGATGCTGAGCTAATCGCACCATAGAATTCCAATGCTTTTGCCGGACTATCCAATGCAATGCCGTTTACCGCCAAGATGACATCTCCGTTTCGAATTCCCAATTTTTCATAAATGGATCCCGGCCGAATTGAAAAAATTCGAAATCCTTGAATACGCCCATCGACCACATTGGGAACCGCACGGGCTTGGGTCAAAATGTCATTGGGATTGGCCAAAGATGCCTCCAGTGCTCCGCGATCAATAATAAATCGATCTTCACCCATTTGCCGAATGCCGCCTCCGATATCTGTGGGGGCCGCTGTGGCAAAACCACTACCGGTGGACTTTTCATCCACTTTGCTTTGGATGAATTCCAGTCCGCCCGTATCTGTGTTTTGAAAATATACTTTTGCAGCTTCAATTTTAAACACTTTTGCTTTGCCCAAGATCACATCGCCCACCTGATACGATTCCACTCGATTTTGCCCCTTATCTTTAATGGCACTTACAGATCGCTTCGGGTCGGTCAAAATAATGGTTCCGACGAGTTCTAAGGGAAGGGTAGACGGAACAGCACCTGCTTCATCCAATACGCCAGTTCCCTTGGCTATGGGTGTTGCGATTTCTTCTTCCTTCGCATTGGGATTAAAAATATTGCGCCTCGTGATGTTCTTAAATTCTTCACGAGCTGGATACGCCGGCTGAGTTAAGACAGGAAGTGTGGGTCTTTGTGAGGGGGCTTGTGTCACGGGTTCTTGAATCCGATGATCCAAATAGTGAACAAAAATATTGGACACACTTTTGGCGAGTAAAAAAATAATAAGCAAATGAACCATCCATGCGTACTTTTGGAATGTCTGAAGGTCAAAAGAGAGATGGCTCAAACGGTCCATCAGAAGGCGAATGTCTAACTTAGGTGCCATAATGATTAAATTTTAGGCAAAATACACCCTGTTTATGCTACTATTTATATGAAGTATAGCGAAAGAACCGAAGCAATTTCAATAAGAAAGGTGCCAGTCACCGTGATTAATTTTTCATCACGGTGACTGACACCTTCAATCGGAATATCTCAACGCGCGGTTATTTTCGGTATCGGCCACCCATTGGGTGGAACTCGAGGAAAAAACGCCCGCAGGTTTGTTGAGGGTTTCAGCATCGGGCTCAGCTCCTCGATTGGCTTGAGATGAGTCGAAATTGGGCTGGCCTTTGACTGCATTGGCTGAAGATCCATCAGAAGCGGGAATGTTGTCATAGACCAATGCCCGGCTATTCCCAGAATCTGCGATCAATAAATCCGAATCTCCCGCAGCAAAGACATCTGTGGGGGAGGATAAAGTAGTTTTCGAAGTTCCCGATCCTCCAGCGGTCATGGATGTTTGCCCGATCACCGCATTGGCGCTGGCATTATTTCCAGCTGGAATGGAATTAAAAATCAGGACACGATTATTTCCAGTATCTGCAATAATTATTTTTTTATCCGACGTAATAAAAACCCCATTTGGATTTTTTAACGTATTGGCCGCAGTGGCCGGATCATCGGATTTGTCCAAAGCAGTTTGTCCAATGGCCGCTTCTGCTTCTTGGGAATTATCAGCGGGCAGTCCATTATAAATCAAAACTCTGCGGTTTCCGCTATCGGCCACGACCATTTTGTCACCATCATAGTGTACGTCCGTCGGACTGGACAGAGTTTTGGCTGACACACTGCCTCCTTGATTGCTTCGTGTTTCCGTAAAATCCTTTTGCCCGACCACGCGGTCTGCATTGACCCCATCGGTTGTGGGGATGCTATTAAAAATTAAAATTCTACTATTTCCGGTGTCGGCAATAAAAATTCTACCCCCTTGAACATGGACACTTGTTGGACTGGACAGCGTATTGGCTGCGGCCGCACCCCCCCGATTGGCCGAGGCACCACTCTTATCCGCTTGGCCAATGACCACATCCGCCGCTTGTTTGTTCGCACTTGGATTTGCATTCCAAATGAGTACCCGGTGATTTCCAGTGTCGGCAATATATAGTTTTGTTTCATCAAAAAAAATACCTTTGGGGCGCGAGAGCGAATCTGCGGCTGCATTGCTTCCACTGGCGCCTGCATTATTCGTCGAAGACGTAAAATTGCTTTGTCCCAAGACCCGAGTGGCTTTGCCCGTTTCAGAATTTATATTTCCAAACATACAGCCAAAGAAGGGGAGGGATAGTAAACTTAATGTTATAATTTTCTTTTTCATATCCCTCATCATACTGGCAAAATCTTAAAAGCCAACGGATTTTTTGTAGTTTTTTGGTGTCTTTTTCTGGGATGAGTATGCCGCACATGATGAGTGGTCCTATGATGGGGCCTCTTCCTGCTTCGTCTATTCCGCAGATCATGGTGTGTTGTTGTGTTCAGAGTAATTT
>CAZDSE010000068.1:8718-9081 GCA_964507905.1 uncultured bacterium
TGGTGCAGATGCGGTATTCTAATTGCGAATATGAATCCAAAAATTTTTGAGAGGGCTTTGGCGTGGTTTCAAACAGGGACCGGAGGTTCTTCGGACATAATTTCTGAGACGCGAGATGTCTTTCAGGCCAGATTGGATCATTTAAGGCGTGAGTTACTGGGGCTGAAACCAAATCAATCAGATGAGATTGCATTGGTGACTTTGGTTATTGGTGAAATTGGGAACAACTGTTTTGATCATAATTTGGGTCAGTGGCGCGACGTAGCTGGATGTTGGTTTCAATGGCATTATGAAGCACCCAGTTTAAATGTAGTGCTTGGAGATCGAGGGCAAGGAATTTTATCTTCACTTAAGCGAGTTTTG
>CAZDSE010000069.1:0-8518 GCA_964507905.1 uncultured bacterium
GGATGTTGGAACCACAATTAAGGAAGGCATTTGTCTAATCTTTTTTAATTCAGAAAACCAAAAGGCAAAACCACTCCCTTTAAACCCACTCAGATTGAGTCCTCGGGGTTCAGAGTCAAACCGTTCAATCGTCGCTCCAAGCTTCATCATACTACGCCCACCTTTATTCTTGACGCAGATCAATGTAGTATTCCATAATAGCAAGAATGAAAACAATCTTTTATGCTTTTTCAATTTTGGCGCTCTTTTTTTCAACGTCCGTGCTCGCTCAATCCCAATCCAATGACAAAGTCATTGCAGAGGTCTTCGATCGAAAGATCACTGAAGCCGAATTGGAAAAGGCCTTGAGCAATGATCTGTATGATTTGCAAAAAAATATGTACGAATTAAAACAACGTAAGATAGATGAACTGCTGGGAAATATCGTTTTGGAAAAAGAAGCAGCCCGAAAAAAAGTAACCGTACAAGAGTTGCTCGACAAAGAAGTGAATAAAAAAATTCCAAAAGTTTCAGATAAAGATATTAATAAATTTTACGACCAGCAGAAAGATCATCTGAAAGGTGATAAGGCTCAATACACAGACCGCATCCGAAATTTTCTTCAAAACCAAAAATATAATGAAACATTACAGAGATATTTGGATAAATTAAAAAAACAAGCCAGAGCCAAAGTGTATTTGGACAAGCCTTCAAGACCCAAAATCACATTAAATTTGACTCCCGCTCCCATGACCGGAAAGACATCTGCCAAAGTTCAAATTGTTGAATTTTCTGACTTCCAATGCCCGTTTTGTACGGGACTTTCAAAAACATTGGGAAAAGTTGCCAAAAAATATGGGAGTTCTGTAAACTTAATTTTTAAGGCCTTCCCTCTCTCCTTTCACAAAGATGCTCCATTGGCCCACCAAGCATCTTTTTGCGCGGAAGATCAAGGAAAGTTTTGGCAATTTCATGACAAACTTTTTGAAAACCAACAAAAACTGGATCGCGCAAGTCTTGAACAACATGCGAAAGACATAAAATTGGATGAAACCAAATTCAAACAGTGTTTGGACAGCGGTGAAAAATTTGCCAAAGTTCAAAAAGAAACCATGGAAGGGCAAGAAGCCGGTGTTCGTTCTACCCCGACATTTTTCATCAATGGACAAATGATGGTTGGAAACCTCCCTCAAGAAGCCATCGAAGAAGCCATTAACGAAGAATTGGCCAAGAAGTAAATGACACGCATTATTTGGATTTTTCTTTTTTTATTTATCACCACCACGTGTGGCGTCAAAGGTCCTCCTCTTCCGCCGATCGACTCAGCTCCTCCCAAGATCGAAGCAAAAAAAGAAACTAAAAAAGCGAAAAAGAAAACAGAGAAACCCGTTGAGAAAGATTTAGAACCAACAAAATGAAGATAAAAGTCATATTGCCTGCAATATTATTAATTCCATGTTTATTTTATCTATTGTTTTTTTATACTCCCCTTTTTAAAGGGCCTCTTTTTAGCGTCATAGCATCGGCTTTTTTATATGTTTACATGCTCCCCTTATATCCCTTCATATATGCAGGTTATGATGTGGCTGATAAAAATCATGCGGTATTTCTCATAACGACATTTATATTTTGGGGTGGATTGGGATTTTTTATTGGAAAATTCTTGGACTCTCAAAGAAAAATATAATCATTGTTTATTTCTGAATAAGAACAGCAGATTCTATTTTTAGCGACAGACGGAATCAAGCTCTTTATAAGAAACAATTTTCTTTAAATCTGGATAAGGTACCTTTCTTTGGAGCATTATTTGGTCCAAAAAAGTATCTCCAGTTTCTAGTACAGTCTCAGGATCAATTCTATATACTGGATCTTCAATAGCTTCTTTAAGGTCAATGAAAACCACTCCTCTTTTCTTATATTCATTAAGTAATGGATCCAGCATAATTGCATCAAAAGCCCCAATATGAAGTAGCAGGACATGCTTGATATTTCTCTGAAACATGAGAGCAGATAGTATTTGGGCATTCTCCAAACGCTTAATTGCTGCATCCATATAGGTGTTTTTTAGCCACGCTATTATTTTTTCATTCTTTTGAGCTATGCAACGCGAGTAAGGATCATTCCATGCCCAATCCTCAAAATCTATAGTTACCTGGGCTATTTTATATCCATTTCCAAAAAGATATTTTCTGGCGGAATTCCTTTTTTCTAAAGTGTTTCCCTCTCTAAGAAAAGGGTATCGAAAATATTTATAGTCTTTTTTTATCATCAGCTTATCCAAAATGGGTTCATTTTCTTTGATATCTTGAATAAAAGCATTCGAGTCTGTTGCGCTAAAATCAATATGAGAATAAGTATGATTTGCCAACAAGTGTCCAGATGTAATCCAAGATCGGAGAATTTCAATATAGTCTAAATTGTTTTTGAGTTTTTTAGCATTTATAAAACCATAAATCCCTGAGAGATTATGTTTCTCAAAAGTTTTTAGCATTATGTCCGAAATTTCTTTTCGGCTCATATTCAGATTTTGTTTACCGTGAGTAGGCAAATCATCAACCGTAATAGCAACTTTCATTTCAGCAAATGAGAATACACATGAAAGCACCATCGAACCAAAAATTATTTTTGGAAAATATTTCATGTAGTCATGTGCTTCGTTTGGCCAATACTTGTTAACATGCAATATCTGAAGCATCTTCAAATGTGAATAGTATCCATTTTCTTTGACCTCTTTTCAATAGACAATAACTGTGCTGCAGATGATCTTTTTTGCTTTTGCGTTGTCTCTCGTGATATCTTGGTAGTCATGAACCTGAAAGACCTTTTGCTATCGGTCCACAATGCCTTACAGAATGCCAACGTTGAACATATCCTAATTGGCGCTTTTGCAATGGCTCATTACGGTGTTCAGCGAGCCACCGGAGACATTGACTTTCTTATTGATGAGTCAGATAGAAAAAGCGCTTTGCTCTCGCTTCAAAATCTAGGTTTTAAAATTTTCCGAACCACAGATGAAGTCATTCAATTAGAAGGTCCTGGCAGTGTGGATTTCCTCCTTGCAAAACGACCTTTGAGCCGCGAAATGATCAAGAATGCTCAACCCATCGCTCCTTTTAACGTTAAATGTATTTCGATTGAGGGACTTATCGGTCTAAAAATCCAAGCCTATTATAATGACCCAAAACGGGAACTTAAAGACAAAGCAGATATCTTATCTCTCATCGAACAATATCCGACCATTCAATGGGATCAAGTCAAACAATATGCTGACCTTTTTAATGCCTGGGACGATATTCTAAAATTAAAGTCAACGGCAAAAAATGAATAGAAGAATCATGACATTTGAAGAATATCTAGATTTTCTTGTCCAATTTTTTTCTATTTTTCCACTTCAACCGCGCCGAACGGTCATTAAGACTGATAAAAATAAATTATAAGTGGTGACACGCGACAAGCATAAATGATTGGCATGAATGTTCACTAATAAGTGAACATTAAACAGAAATGAACATTTAAAATTGTGTCAAGTTTTGTGTACACAATTAGTTACATCCGTTCCTTCAGATGGCGGGCGATCGCCAAAGAGGCGGTGAGACCGGGGCTTTCGATGCCCAGGAGATTATAAAAACCTGGGAGATCTTGGGAAATCACAAAATCTTTTTCTTGGTCTTCGGAAAAAGAGCGCAATTTGGGCCGGATACCGCAAAAATCATAGCTGAGCATGTCTGGCGTAATATCCGAAAATAGTCGGGTTGCTTTTTCGTAAAAGGTCATCAATTTTTGTGGTTTATCTGTGAAATCCTCTTTTGAAATGGCTGGTTCACTATCAGGCCCTAAAAAATACTCATGAGCAGTATTAAATGTCAGATGAACGCCAAGACCACTGTCCTTAGGCCTTTTTACAGGATAGACCAGCGTTGGGACCGAATATGGAAGTCGAATTTTAAAATAATCCCCTCTCCAGGGATAAATTCTATATTTTTCTATTCCGACCATCTTTGCAATTTCATCCGCATATAGTCCCGCCGCATTCATCACGATATCTGATTCAATTTCACCCTGAGAGGTTTGAATATGATAATGCTCTTTCTTTGTAATCCCCTTCACCGCACACTGAAATTGCACATGGGCTCCATTGTTGACTGCTGCAGCATAAAAACTTTGACAAAGTCGCATGGGATCTATGATTCCCGTTTGTTTGGATAAGAGTGCTTTGGTTCCTTTAATATGCGGACTGATTTTATGGATTTGAGGTTCAGATAAAAAAATAAGCTCGGAGGGTTGAATCCCTGAACCCAGAGCATTTAAATGGAGTTTTTCCAGATATCCTTCTTCTTCGGCATCACTCGCTATGATTAGCTTTTGGGTTTTTTGATGGGGGACGTCATGAGCCTGACACCACGGATAGAGCAAATCCCGTCCCTCCTGACACAATTTGGACTTCAAAGACCCCTTTGGATAATAAAGCCCCGCATGAATCTCCCCACTATTTCGGCTGGTGGTCTCCTCACCAAATGTCTTATTCTTTTCCAGCACAAAAAGCTCTGAATTCTCTTGAGAGAGCTCTTTCGCCAACGCACAGCCCACAATGCCTGCCACGATAATTGTAATTCTGGTCATAATCTATGGAATATAATCGTTTCAGTTCGTTGACAACCGATGATTATTTTCGCTACCATTGATTGTGTCCGTTCACATTCTTATCTTGAGCTTCATCAGCTATATTTTTCTACTTTTGCCTGTCATTTTTCTATTTAAAACATGGCAGAAACCATTCCAGTGGACCCATGGGCTGATCGTGCTTGCCTCCTTGGGCTTTATGGCCATTGGATATGTGGTCTGGAGATTCCAAAAATGAAATTTCTCACCTGGATTTTGGTACTTATCCTTTTTGGATTTGTTGCTTTGTTTGCTGAACGAAAAATAGTGGCCAAAATTCAATCCAGAATGGGTCCCCCATTATCTGTGGCAGAAGGAATCCGAATTTTATCTTTTTCTCCTTTGATTTTGGTTGGACTCATTGGTTTCATCATTTTATGTCCCGTAATACTGTCATCGTCATCTGGGCTCCTTTGTCTCATTCTTTTTCCATTTCTTTTATCTCGTGCAGTTGCTTCATCTCAACTCGTACTCTGGCTGGCCATGCTGCCCATCTTTCTCATTCACCCGACAGTGGATATTGCTGAAATGATTCAAGCGCAAGATTCTATGTCATGGAATCTTTTCCACAATCCTTTTACTATGATCAGTGGGGGATTATTTTTAATGATTCTTATTATTCAATCTAAAATTGTCTTAAAAGACTGTTCGCATATTTTTTTAATTAAATATTTTATTGTATTTTTGGGCCCCCTGCTCTTTACGATTCTTTTTATGGGAGGAATGGATTTTACTTTTCCTTTGAAAGTTCTCTTTGGTTTTATAATCCTCCTTTGGTTAAGCCATGCCCTCCCCATTTTAAATGAACAGGATTATTCCAAATTCTATTTAGATTTTCTAACGCCAATTGCATTTTTAAACCTGGTGGGAAGTTTATCTTGGATCGCACTCTTTAAAGGAAAGAGTCTAATAGAACTTATTTTTTAATATGGTAGAAACGTCAGATTATCTATTTTATGTGTGTGCACTTTTTTCAGTCGCAGCACTTTTGTTGTTTATATTTCAAAAGACCAAAACCCATCTCATCTTATCTCTTGGACTGCATACCGCTGGTTTCTGCGGACTTCTTTTAATCTTGGGTGCCGATTGGATCGCATTTGTTCAAGCATTTATGGCGGTGTTTCTAGCCACTTTTATCCTGAGAGACGCTGGTCTTTTTCGGGCGGGTCACGCCGATGGAGAGCGTCCGTCGGCGGCAGGACCCGCCAAAATAGTGAGCTGCATCTTAGGAGCTTTGTTTCTCTACTTCCTCAGTCAAGTCATCATTCGACCCGCGTGGAACATTACTCTTTCTCAAGAAATTTCATCGTCGACCTTGGTTTCGATTGGAAATGTTCTCTGCACTCCACCTATGAAAGATTTTTTGCTCATGTCTTTTTTTATTTTGGCCCTGATTTTGATCTTGATTTACAGAAAGGGGCAAGGTCATGAGCGTTGATATTTATCATTATCTGATTTTATCGGGTATTTCCTTTGTTGGAAGCATGATTGGGCTTCTCATTCATAGAACTCTTTTGAATTATGCCATTGCTCTACTTTTTTTTGTGCAAGCCATTGTCCTAAACTTTATCGTGTTTTCAAGATATATCTCTTCAGATTTATCGGGGCATATTTTTTCGCTGTTTATGCTCATTGTCACGAGCTTAATGATTGCGGCATTCTATGATGAATGAATTTTTATCTTTTCGATGGATACAGGTTTGGCCTTGGATTCAAATATCCGATATTGAGCTCCCCATTGGAATTTATTTAGATCCGACAAGTTTGGTCGTGGTCGGAATGATCATTCTCTTTTCAATTTGGGCGCGAAATATATGGGTCACTTTATGCCTTCTGGGGCTCGTCCTTTCAGAAAGCTTTGTAAGTTTTATATTTTTCTGGATTCTCCTCTCTTTTACTCTTCACGGAAAATATAAAATCTCCATTGCCTCTCTTCTTGGGGATCTTGGATTGATCTGTGGATTGTTGTTTCTCTATACAGAATCCAATGGACTTTCAGAGTTTCCTTCGATTGGGACGTGGATGGCACCTGATAAATTCTTAGATCACTGGTTTTTTGTTCCCCATACCATTGTTGTTCCCATGACTCTTTGGATTGCTCCCATGGGAAAATGTTTTTCAATTTTGGTCTATTTCGTGAGTCAGTTTCGAAAAAGATCATTTTCTTTACGCAATCAGCTGGTTTGGATTTTTGCTTATATTATTTTAACCGCCTATACGAGTTTCCGATGGTTCGAGTTGCTTTCCTCTTTTTCGATGGCGATCCCAATTGTTTTGTCTTTCTTTAAAATAGCAGTGGGAACAGGGATATGTATCGTTTTTTATAAATTTATACCCTTTGCTCCTTTTCTTAAGAAAACTGAAAGAGAGTTTGATCTTTGTTACTCGAGATCCCTTTTTGTATTGTCTTCTATTCTCCCTTTTTGGATGAGATGGAAACTCCCCATAATTTCGACTGAATTTATGAATCCATATGTAGAGAAAATAGAATCCCGATGGCCATTCAGTCAGAAAAAAAATATTTATACCACCATAACTGTCACCATGATTTTGTTGGTTTTGGGCTTGATTTGGGTTTCAACTTTTTAGAAAGGAGCCTTTGTGGAACTAATTGATATTTTTTGGGCACATAGTTTAACCATACTCTGGATTCTCCCTCTCATCGGTATTGGTTTTGTGTTGTGTTGCTCCCCGTCATGGAGTGTGGGCATCGGGCTCACCACTGCAACCATCACATTTGTCTTTAGTATCTTTTTGGGACTCCATATGGATTTTTCAAACCTGGGTTATCAGTTCATGCATTCACATCCATGGATATCCACATTGGGCGCATTTTATCGAGTCGGCGTTGATGGGCTGTCGTACCCTTTTATTGTGCTGACCACTTTTTTATTTCTGATGACCCATATGGTTCATTTTTCCATTCAGGAGTCCCTGCGCGGATTTTTTACTTTATTATTACTCATAGAATCCTCATTTTTGGGATTATTTGTATCATTAGATATCATCCAGTTTCTCATTTTTTGGGGAGTGATTGTCACCTCTTTCTACTTTCTTCTGGCGTTATTTGGACAAAAGACAAAAGACTTGAGCCCGAACAAGTTTATCGGTTATGCATCTGTGGCCATCCTTCTATGTCTGGCCAGTGTTGGCGCCTTGGTGGCACTCAACTCATCTGGCATTTTAAATTTTGAAGAATTTAGAAATATAAAATCTGCTCCTCTTTATATTTTCATTTTACTCGGGATTGGTTTTTCAATGATGGGCGGGATCTTTCCGTTTCATTCGTGGTTCTTGGACATGCAATCCAAATTAAAAGCACCGGCGACCATCCCAAGCTCATGCATTTTATGGATCGGCCTATACGGGTGGATTCGCCTGATCACCCCCTTGTTTCCAAACTATGCGGTTTCATTTTCGATGGTTCTCTCAATTTGGTTTTTGATTCACTTTCTATATATGAGCTTACGTCAGCTATATTTGGCATCCGGTGAAGAACAAAAAACGTTCATTCACTATATTCCGTTAAGTCTCACAGGATTTATTTTATTGGCCATATGTTCACTCAAAGTGGAAGCACTGCATGGTGCATACCTAATGCTCTTCTCTTATACAATGGTGGCCATCCTTCTTTATGGATTTCCGAATATTTTTAAAAATAAATTCTTTGGCACCGCCAGTTATTGGGCATTGGGGATGGCTCCATTATTTTCATTGTTCACCGCTTTGATACTCATTGTGTTTGGGCTATTTCAAGGGAATCAAGTCCTGACATTTATCGCCCTCATGGGGGTCCTCATATATGTCATTTCAGTTTTTTGGATTTATCAAAAGCAACCGCTTGAGACAAACAGCACGAATCGTTATGAAATAGCCCTTG
>CAZDSE010000069.1:8528-9075 GCA_964507905.1 uncultured bacterium
TTTATTGGTGCTCGGCTGTTATCCCAATTTTTTGACAATGATCATTAAAGACTCTACCGATGAATGGATTCAAATGGGGATCAGAATGATCCAGGCCAGTTCATAAATGAAGCACTTCAAATATCTTCTATATGGTTTTTTTATTTTGGGACTTTGGGTGCTCATTTATTCAAAAAGTCTCTTGTCATTATATATCGGCATTGAACTGGTCAGCTTGACGGCTATCAGTTTGTCTGAATTCTCTAGATTTCCCTCCCTGGTTGGACTGTTTGCATCGGTCCTCATGCTCTATGGTCTTTCATTTCTGTATGGAATTTCAGGATCCCTTCATTTTTCAGTTATTCAAACGAATCTGTCTTCTGGTTTCACAGATCCATTCTTGCTTTATTTCATCACATTTTGTCTTTTGATCGGTGTCTCAATTAAAATGATCATGGTTCCATTTCATGGTTCTAAAAATTTGGCATTTTTAACCACCGCTTTGCCATTGGCCGGATTTGCAATATTGACTCGCTTTTTCTATTTCATTTTTTCCAATATCAACAAA
>CAZDSE010000070.1:0-9060 GCA_964507905.1 uncultured bacterium
GTTTTGGGACGATTGGCTGCATGGGTCGGTCGGGTTCCCATTCGAGTGCATACGTTCCATGGGCATGTTCTGGAGGGATATTTTTCTTCGATTAAAACGAGACTGATTTTATATTTGGAAACTTGGCTTTCAAGCATGAGCACAAAGATTATTGCGATTAGTGATAAACAAAAGGAAGATTTGGTAGGCAAATTTAAAATTACGTCTGCCGACAAAGTGACTGTGATTCCCCTTGGATTGGACTTAAACAAGTTACTGAGCCAACCGACTGGGACGCTGTCCAATGTGCCCAAACGATCATATTCTGTGGGGATCGTGGGGAGATTGGTACCCATCAAAAATCACATCTTTTTTTTGGATGTGGCAGAGCGGATTTTAAAAAATAGAAATGATGTGCAGTTCTTAATTGTGGGAGATGGAGAGCTTTATCCTTTATTAAAGACACAAGTGGTTCAGCGGCGCATTCAAAATCATGTGACTTTCTTGGGATGGCAAAAAAATCTAAAACCCTTGTATGAGAGGCTTGATGTATTGTGTTTAACTTCGATTAATGAAGGAACCCCTGTGTCCATTATTGAAGGTCAAGCGTTTGGAACTCCAGTCGTTGTGACTCAAGTGGGCGGAATTGAAGATATAGTGATCAATGGCAGAAATGGTTTTTTGGTTCCCTTGGGGGATGCAGAGCAATTTGCTCAAAAAATTGTCTTTCTATTGGATCGACCGGACGTAAGGGAGAATATGAAAACATTTGCAAAAAGTTTCATTTTTAGTCATTTTGACAAGATGCGATTGATTGAAGATACGCGACTTCTCTATAGAAATCTTCTGAATGGCGGAAGACGATGATGAATTGTTTGGTCACAGGAGGTGCAGGATTTATTGGTTCCCATCTGGTCGATGCACTCGTAAAAAAAGGAGCCAAAGTTCGAGTTTTAGATAATTTTTCGAGCGGGAAAAGGTCCAATCTATCCCATGTCCAAAACCAAATTGAAGTGGTGGAAGGAAATATTTTAGATCGTCCGTTGATTCATAAGGTGATGGTGGGGATTGATACCGTCTTTCATCAAGCAGCATTGAGAAGTGTTCCTGCCTCATTCGACCGACCATCAGATTATAATGAAGTCAATATTCAAGGGACACTGCTTCTCTTAGAAGAGGCACTTAATAATAAAGTAAAAAAATTTGTTTTTGCATCATCCAGTTCGGTGTATGGAGATAACCCATCGCTTCCCAAAAAAGAAACAGACTGGATAAAGCCCATTTCTCCTTATGCGGCCACGAAATTAGCCGGAGAAAATTATTGTCATATTTTTTCAAAAAACTATGGATTGCCCACCGTGTCTCTCAGATATTTTAATGTGTTTGGTCCCAGGCAACCGGCAAATGATGGGTATTCTCCTGTTATTCCAAAATTCATAGATTGTATCATTCGAGATCAATCGCCTCCCATTTATGGCGATGGAACTCAATCCAGAGACTTTACGTATGTTGAAAATATTGTACTTGCCAATGTTTTGGCCATGGAAAAAAGAGAAGTCACTGGTATTTTTAATGTGGGCACAGGGAAAAGTTATAATTTGTTGTTCATTGTGGATCTTTTAAATCAATTTCTTAAAAAAAATGTAAAGCCCCATTTCTTAGACAGGCAAAGAGGCGATGTGATGCACACGCTGGCCTCGATCGAGGCCATTGAAAAAGACCTGGGATATCGATTTCAATGGACTTTTGAGCAAGGTCTTAAGAGAACTCTTGATTCATTTAAAAAAATATGATCAGAATTTTTTATGGATTTAAGCGGGCGAGTAAAAAATAGGCAGGCCAAGGTATCCGTCATTGGATTGGGATATGTGGGTTTGCCCTTATGTTTGGAATTTATAGATGCCGGATTTGATGTTTACGGCCTGGATATCAATGAGGCCAAGGTTAGAGATCTCAATCGGGCATCATCGTATGTGACAGATATCTCAGATGAGGATTTAAAGAAGGCTCTGGCAACCAAACGATTTCATCCCACCAGTGATTTTTCTGTTTTAAGTGAAATAGACACCATATCGATTTGCGTTCCGACGCCACTGAGAAAAACCAAAGAGCCGGATATATCTTTTATTGTTTCTGCCACTGAGCAGGTTCGAAAATATTTACATCGGGGTCAATTAATTGTTTTAGAAAGTACGACATACCCTGGAACCACTGAGGAAGTCGTTCTTCCAGAGCTTGAAAAAACAGGGCTCAAAGTGGGAGAAGATTTTTTCTTGGCATTTTCCCCTGAACGGATTGACCCAGGCAATGACCATTTCCGTTTGAGAAATACACCCAAAGTGATCGGTGGCACGACGCCCAATTGTCTTGAAATGGCGACCGCATTGTATGCTTCAGTGGTAGACCGGGTGGTTCCAGTGTCTTCAACGCAAGCGGCGGAGATGGTTAAACTTCTTGAGAATACGTTTAGAGCAGTCAATATCGGTCTCGTGAATGAAATTGCGCTCATGGCCGATCGGCTGCAATTAAATGTGTGGGAAATTATTGATGCTGCGGCTTCAAAGCCATTTGGTTTTTTGCCATTTTATCCCGGACCCGGCTTGGGCGGGCATTGCATCCCGGTGGATCCACATTATCTTTCCTGGAAGTTGAAAGAGTTAAACTATAATCCCAGGTTTATCGAACTTGCCCAAGAAATTAATTCTCGGATGCCGGGAGTTGTGGTGGACAAAGTCGCTTTTGCTTTAAATAAATTTAGAAAATCGATCAATGGATCTAAAATCTTGGTTTTGGGAGTTGCCTATAAAAAAGATGTGGGCGATCTCCGAGAATCTCCATCGCTGGATATTATCGATTTGTTGCGTGAAAAAGGGGCCGATCTTTCTTATGAGGATCGACATTGTCCCGAATTTGAGCATGAAGGGCACAGCTATCATTCGATTTCCTGGCCGACTCCGAAGCTTTCTCAATATGATTGTGTGGTGATTGTCACCAATCACTCCTATTACAATTGGGAAGACATTGCCAAACAATCAACCGTAGTCG
Organism: uncultured bacterium; assembly: GCA_964507905.1. Lineage (GTDB taxonomy): Bacteria > Bdellovibrionota > JACOXK01 > 2-02-FULL-40-11 > 2-02-FULL-40-11 > CAZDSE01. The sequence continues at coordinate 3,025 of CAZDSE010000070.1, forward strand.
TTGATTCCCGGAATGCAACGGGAAATCTAAAATTGTTTAAAGATAAGATTATTAAGCTTTAATCAATTCTTTCTTTCAATAGAAACAATTCGCGTCGAAGGTGTTTTAAAAAAATCATCGAATAGCGAAGCTTCTAACATCTGACCAATGACAGGAATGTCTTTTCCCAATGTCATCTTGATTGGCAGTTGCATGGTCTGACCATTTTCCAATGTTGTGACCAGAGTATAATTAACGGCAATCCCTTTGATGACTTTATCTGCAGAATTGACTGGCAGTCTGTAATCGATGGGTGTAGCGCTTTCGATGCTGACAAACGACTCTGGATTCTCATCTCCCATCATGGCCAAAGTATATCGCAAAATATTTCCATGGTGGGCGTCATATGCTTCTTTGGTGATTTGAACCATATTCAGATCTTCGTTCGGTATTTGGGTTTCAATGATCACATCTGATTCGTGGCATACAGTCACAGTGGTTGTGGAATATTTCGTAAGGCATGTTTCTTGGCAATCGGTGGCCCCATTTTTACATTCAAGTTTGCATTCATTATGTTCAGTAACGGATTTATCTCCACAATGAAATGCATCTGAAAAAGAGATTGGTCCTAAAAATGAATCAACTTCAGATAGAATATTATGAGGATCTTGAACGGGAATGGCTTGGATGGCTGAAAAATTAAATGCAACGACCAAAAAAGTTAAAGCGAATATCTGTGTCTTCATTGGATTCTCCTAAAATAGTCGTACTGCGTTAATTTAGAAAAAGCTTACTAAAGTGAAAGGAAAGAAGTCAAAGCTTTTTGTCTGATACCACAGATTCCCACTTATTGGCTTTGACCATGAGTCTTGGATCGGAGGCGATGAGATGCCAAAGTACGGCTTGAAATGATTCGGATAGTGGCGTGATGAGGTCTGCTTCGATGGGGGGGACAACAATGCAGCTGTCTGCCATTTTTGCAGTGTATCCACCATCTCTGCCCACGATTCCAAGAATTTTTGCGTGTTGAGATCGGGCATAATCTATGGCGGTAATGAGATTGGTACTGATATTTTTTTCTCGATTGCCTCCACCGACAGAAAGAACGAATATTCCATCTTTTGAAGATAACCTAGATATCTTAAGCCATTCGACAAAAACAGTTTCCCATCCTTCATCATTGGTTCGAGCGGTGAGTTCTGCAATATTTTCAGCGGGCGAATAGGTCTCCATTCCACAGAGTTTTCGAAAATCATTTACGGCATGAATACAATTGGCTGCACTTCCTCCAACTCCCAGAAAGAATAATCGCCCATTTTGTTTTTTTATTTCAGACAGATGTTCAATCGTTTGGTCAATTTGTTTATGATCAAGATGATCCAGAATTTTCATGGCGGTCGTTAAATATTTAGTTGTATGATTTTGCATGGCTTACAGGAATAGAAGTTTTATCTGGTTTTTTCAATCACAAAATATGAGGCCAAACTGGGAGCAATCTCAAGGAGTGGAATCTGTACAAAGTCTCTCTCCTTCATTCTGGGATGAGGAATGGTTAGGGTTTCTGTTTTTATCTGGAGATCGTCGTATAACAGTAAGTCCAAATCGATTGTTCTCGGACCCATGGGGATGGTTCGAACGCGTCCCATCTTGTTTTCGATTTTTTGTAATTCGTTTAAGAGATCTGTGGGGGACAAAGATGTTTCAATGAGGACGGCTCCATTGATGAAACGATTTTGATCAAGATAGCCGACCGGATCGGTTTCAATCCAAGAGGATTGTTTGATGAGCGAAATTTTTGGAACGGACGAAATGGACTTTACCGCGAGTTTACAGTTTTGAATTCGATCTCCCAAGTTTGATCCGATTCCAATATACGCCTGATGAGAATCCATGAGTTAAGATTCCATGAGTTAAGACTCTAGGCGTTTGATGGCCTTTAAAATGTCTTCATCTGGGACTGTCAGAGAAAATCGGACATATCCCTCTCCCTCAGGTCCAAATCCGTGGCCGGGTGTAGTGACGATTCCTTTGGTGTTCAGCAGATGCTGACAAAACTCTAGCGATGTATACGGTTTCGGCACCTGGGTCCAAAGATAAAATGTAGAGTTACATGGAAATACTTTAAGTCCCAACTTAGAGAGTCCTTGCACCATTAAATCACGTCGTCTTTCAAAACATTTCCGTTGAGATTCTATAAACGAATCTCCACGGAGAAGCGCTTGGCCAGCCGCATGTTGTATTGCCAAAAACTGTCCGGAATCAATATTGGTCTTAATTTTTCCCAAGGCGTCGATTAGTTTTTCATTTCCGACAGCAAATCCCAATCGCCATCCGGTCATATTAAAAGATTTGGACAAGGAGTGGAATTCAATCGAAATGTCTTTGGCTCCTGGAATTTGAAGGAGGCTGGGACTCGGCGTTTTTCCAAAATAAATTTCACTATATGCAGCATCGTGACAGAGGATGGTATTTCTTTTTTTGGCCCATGCGGTGAGTTCTTTAAAAAATTCCAAAGACGCGGTGGCCGATGTTGGATTGTTGGGATAGTTTAAGAAAAAAAGTTTTGCAGGTTCTTTAATTTTCGAAAGATCGGGTAAAAATTGATTTTCAATGGTGAGAGGAACCGGAATGGGATTTCCCCCCGAAAAAAGTGTTGCTGTTCGATATACGGGATATCCGGGGCTGGTATACAAACCATTTTCGCCGGGATTAATCATGGCCAAAGGAAAATGAGCAATTCCTTCTTTCGACCCAATGAGAACAATCACTTCCTTGTCGGGATTTAATCTGACGCCAAAACGTTTTTCAAACCACTCGGCAATGATTTTTTTGAGAGATCCTGCACCCGAGTATGATGGATATCGGTGGTAATTAGGCTGTGTGAGGCCCTCTTTTAAGGCATCGACAACAAAGTCTGGAGTGGGGAGATCTGGATCTCCGACACCAAAATCAATAATTTCAACCCCTCGTTTTAGAACATCGCGCTTCATTTCGTCGATCTTTGCAAATAAATAAGGCGGAAAATTTTTAATTCTATCTGAAATGTCGATATTCATGACAAAACATCCTTCATAGCATAAAGCCCTGTTTTTTGTTTCACAAGCCATTGGGCTGCGTGAAGGGCCCCTCTGGCAAATATCGCTCGGTCGGTTGCTCTATGGATGAGTTCTATTCGCTCTCCAGAGCCCAAAAAGAAAACGGTATGTTCGCCCACACAATCTCCACCTCGAATGCTTTCAATCGTAACTGAATCGGATGGGCGAGATTTTGAAATTTCATCTTTCAGTTTTAATGCGGTTCCACTGGGCGCATCTTTTTTTTGCGCATGGTGAATATCTAAAATACTGCTTGAAAACTGGGGCAGTAGCTTAAACGCCTTTTGAGTCAGTTCAAAAAGCACATTCATACCCAAACTCATATTGGAAGAAAGAAGAATGGGAATATATTGCGACGTTTTTTTGATCTCGGAAATTTGATTTTCAGAAAATCCAGTGGTTCCTATGACAGCTGGTTTCTTAAATTCAATGAGGTGGGGGAGGCTATCCAAGGTGGCCTGCGTGGCGCTAAAATCAATGAGGATATCAATGTCTTTAAGCGCAGTCCAGGGCGTATTGATATCTAACTTTTGCTGAAGTATGAGATTGGGATATTCGTTTCCCGATAGAAGAGAGACAAGTTCTTGTCCCATTTTTCCATTAGAACCCAAAATGCCAACCTTCATATCAGACAAGCTCCAATGACAGAAGAACTTTTTTCAATTCTTGAGAATGAAGTTCACTCATTTCGCATAAGGGGAGTCTAAATTCCAAATGAAGTTTATTCATTATAGCCAATGCGGTTTTGACCGGGAGGGGATTTGTTTCTACGAACAATGCTTGAATAAGGGGATAGTATTTATAGTGAATTGCTTTTGCGTCTTCTTGTTTTCCATCCATCCAATTTTGATATAGATTTGAAAATTCTTTAGGAATGACATTGGAAACAACCGAAATCACTCCATCTGCGCCAATACTTAACAAAGGTAGAAATGTAAAATCATCGCCAGAAATGAGACTCATATTAAAATGGGTTTCTCTTAGGATCTGACTTCCAAAATCCAAAGATGCCGTTGCTTCTTTAATGGCAACTATGTTTGGGACAGTGGACAATCGTTGGAGTGTGGGAACGGTGAGGGAGACGGATGTTCGACTGGGAACATTATAGAGAATGACTGGGAGTCCCACTTTTGCAATTTCACAATAATGTCGATAGAGCCCCTCTTGGGTGGGCTTATTATAATATGGAGTTACGGCCAAAATTCCATCCGCGCCAGCATCTTTTGCCCACAGAGACAGTGTTACCGATTCTAAAGTATTATTGGTTCCAGTTCCTGCAATCACAGGAACTTTTCCTTTGGCTTCATCTATCACAACTTCGATTACATGTTTGCGTTCATCTGTCGTAAGGGTCGTGGATTCACCCGTTGTTCCACATGCAACGAGCCCATGAATCCCTTCTTGAATTTGCCACTGAATCAATTGTCTCAAAGCGGACTCGTCGATTAGGCCATTTTTAAATGGAGTCACCAATGCAGTATAGACACCTTTAAATGGCTTCATCGGTTAGCTCTCCTCTGTAGATCACGCGCGCATCTCCTTCGAGATACACATTCGTATAATTTTTTCCATCAAACTCAAAATGGACTTTGAGTTTTCCTCCGGGAGTCTCAACTTCAACGGGAGATTGAATCCACTGCTTGGCATGAGCAATCAGTGCTGAGGCAACAACTCCGGTTCCACACGCATACGTAATATCTTCGACTCCTCGTTCATACGTTTTTACTTTTAAATGAGAAGAATCCCCTTTTTCGATAAAATTAACATTCGTACCTTGAGGTTGAAAATATTTGTGGTTCCGAATCGTTCGTCCCAGATTTAATAATGTCGGAAGACCAAAGTCTGATAAATTACCCACTTCAATGACGACATGGGGTACCCCTGTATTGATCTTGGAACATATGACAGTACTTCCTTCTATGGATAAATTCGAATCCAATTTAATTTGTGTGGGATCGGTCATTCGAACCTTCACCGAATTGCCATGCACTTCTGCATGGATGATTCCGGCCATGGTTTCAAATGTCAGTTTCGGGCCCGTAATTCCTTCTAAATAACTGAATCGGGCGGCACATCGACTCCCGTTCCCGCACATTTCGGCTTCCGATCCATCGCAATTAAAAAATCTCCATTTAAAATCAGCCCGTTCAGATTTTTCAATGAGAATCAAGCCATCTGCTCCCACGGAATATTTTCGTGTGCAAATTTTACGAACCCACTCACTTAAATGATCCGCATCAAGGACCTGAGTGCGATTGTCTATGATTATGAAATCATTAAGGGTTCCACTCATTTTTGTGAATTTAATGACTGACATGATGAGACGTAATTTACTCGTTCTTTTGGCTAAAGTCAATTTGCTTATTTTTTAGGCATATTCTTATAATAAGAACTCATTAGAGTGCCTATCCAAAAAGCGCATGTGCATGAAACTCTTGGGATCCATATTTTCTTTGAGCCAATGAACTTCTTTCATCATATGTTTTGAAATCTACAAATTTCTTTTTCTCCAACCTGGCAATTTTTCTCATTGGATCCTTCTTTTCAAGTAAGGTTTCCAATGCTTCATTGATGATGTCTGCAAGTTGCCCCCGCGGATACTTATGTCTCAATATCTCCTGTGCTCGTTCTATCTTTTTTGCAACGAATTCGTCTGCTACAAATTCAATCTACACTCGTCTGATTTCTTTCACTTCTTCAGTAGCGCGATAAAGATTCAGAGGCATATGTAAAGATGCCTCTGAATCTTTATCACTCCCTATCTCTAACATCTTTTTCTGACTGACCATTGGTTCCGCAGCAGAACCAGCTATGATTTTAGGCAATCTCCGAATCTTGTCTCGATTAATCTCTATTTTATATGAATGCTCTGATAGGAGCTCTTCTACTTGCTCCTTTGTTTTTACCAGTGATGACTCTATCAAGATCTGACATTTATCTCCCTTGGCAAATGGCTCAATAA
>CAZDSE010000071.1:0-5457 GCA_964507905.1 uncultured bacterium
ATCTTTTGATTGGTGAGCGAACCGCTGAAAATATTAAAATTACAATTGGCAATGCCTCTCCGTTTGAAGAACTTCGAACGGTTCGGGTGAAGGGTCGAGATTTGGTGGGAGGAGCCCCGATCACAGTTGAAGTGAATTCCGATGAAATTCGAGGGGCGTTGGCTGAGCCGCTAAATGCCATCATCGATGCCATTCGTCAGACGTTGGAAAAAACCCAACCTGAACTTGCAGCTGATTTGACGGATAATGGGATTGTGTTGACTGGTGGCGGTGCACTTCTGGGAAATTTAGATGTTTTGATCCGTGAGAAAACAGATCTACCGGTATCCATTGCCGAAGATCCTCTTTCTTGTGTTGTGCATGGTTCGGGGAAAGTTTTATCTGAGTTAAATCTCTTAAAGACGTTGACTCTGGAATAAATACTTGCCATTCAAATAAGGCCTATGTTAATAACCTAACGTTTGTTTTGTTCTTTAACTTAAAGGAGTTAGCACCATTATGCCAGATATATCGATGAAAGAATTTTTAGAAGCAGGCGTTCATTTTGGTCATCAGCGAAGCCGCTGGAACCCAAAAATGAAAAAATATATTTTTGATGTTCGCGATGATATCCATATCATTGATCTTCAAAAGACAGTTGATCTTGCCAAAGAAGCCTGTGCATACGTAAAGCAGTTAACCGCCCAAGGACAAAAGATCTTATTTGTGGCGACCAAAAAGCAAGCTCAAGAAGTGGTCAAAAGTGAGGCCACTCGAGCCAAAATGTTTTATGTGGTTGAGCGATGGTTGGGGGGGACTCTGACTAATTTTAAAACCATTCGAACAGGCATTAATAATTTAAAGCGAATTGAAGACATGGAAGAAAAAGGGATTTTTGATATTTTGCCCAAAAAAGAAGTGTCTGGATTGAAAAGAGAGCGAGAAAAACTCTTAAAAGCATTTAGCGGAATCCGAGATATGAAGAAACTTCCAGGCGCCTTGTTTGTTTTGGATCCGAGTCGAGAACATATTGCTGTAAAAGAAGCCAATAAGCTTGGAATTCCAGTGGTGGCGGTCGTCGATACGAATTGCAATCCAGATTCTATTCAATGTGTGATCCCCGGAAATGACGATGCAACAAAAGCCATAAGACTTTTTTCTTCTTTGATTGCGGATGCATGCTTGGAAGGATTGCAAGAATTTGAAAAGAACTTAAGAGGCGAAGACGAAAAACCAACTGAAGAAGAGACCGAAGAAGCGTCTGTTTTGGATGTGCTCAGTGTTCGAGAGGAACCCGTTGTGATTACTCCAGATCAGTATCAGTCCGAAACGCCTGAAACCAAAAAAGGAAAAGAAGAAGAAAAAGATTTGGGGACAGACAAAGATGATTTAACAGATGAGGAACGTAAACCGTGAGTGCTGTTTCGGCTGAAGATGTTAGAAAATTAAGAGAAAAAACCGGGGCGCCGATGATGGATTGTAAGGTGGCACTCCAGGAATCAAATGGTGACTTCGATCGCGCGATTGATTTTTTAAGGAAAAAAGGAATTGCCGACGCGTCTAAAAAAACAGCACGAATTACGTCAGAAGGACTGGTTCATTCGTATATTCATGGAGAGGGACGAATCGGAGTTTTACTGGAAGTAAACTGTGAAACAGATTTTGTCGCACGGAATGAGGAATTTAAGGGGTTTGTAAAAGGAATTGCCATGCATGTGGCTGCATCCAATCCTCTGTATGTTTCAGAAGATGAAGTTCCAAAAAATGTTTTAGATAAAGAGAAAGAAATCTATAAGCACCAGGCCCAAGAGACCAAAAAGCCAGCCAATGTGATTGACAAAATTGTTGAAGGAAAGGTCCAAAAATATTTAGATGAAACCTGTCTATTGCGTCAGCCCTTTGTCAAAGATCCGGATAAAAAAGTGGCTGATTTATTAAAAGAACTCGTGGCCAAGCTGGGTGAAAATTGTAAAGTTCGTCGGTTTGTGAGATTTCAATTGGGTGAGGGGATAGAAAAAAAGAAAGAAGATTTTGCTGAAGAAGTTCAAAAGCAAATCAAATCATAACTTCTTATGTCTCAATCTAAGTCCAAGGCAAAGTATCAACGGATTCTGCTCAAACTCAGTGGAGAAGCACTCAGTGGGGGACAAGTGGGTGGAATCAGCGCTGATGTTTTGGAAGCGATTGCCAAGGAGATCAAAGAAATTTCTGAGTTGGGAGTAGAGATTGCCATCGTCATTGGTGGGGGCAATATTTGGAGAGGGCTCGAAGCCAGCTCCAAAGGGATGGATCGGGCATCTGCCGATTATATTGGGATGTTGGCCACCACAATCAATAGCCTGGCCCTTCAACATGCCATGGAAAAAGAAGGCGTATATACCCGTGTGTTATCAGCTATTGCCATGCAACAATTGGCAGAACCGTATATTCGAAGACGAGCCATTCGACATTTGGAAAAAAAGAGAATTGTGATATTTGCTGCGGGTACTGGAAATCCATACTTTACCACCGACACGGCTGCAGCGCTTCGGGCCATGGAAATTGGAGCAGAAGTCATCTTAAAAGCGACGCGGGTCGATGGCGTATATGACAAAGATCCTTTGAAGAATAAGGACGCCAAGATGTTTAAGAAGCTCACTTATATTGAAGTGCTTCAAAAGAAACTCCAAGTGATGGATTCAACTGCGATCTCTCTATGCATGGACAACGATTTAAAAATTATTGTCCTTAATCTTTCCAAAAGAGGAAATATTCGAAAAGTGGTGGGTGGAGAAGATATCGGAACACTCGTCGGAGGATAAAAACAAATATGGACATCAAAACTGTTCAAGCTCGAATGCAAAAAACATTTGATAATTATCGAGGGGAGCTTTCAAAATTAAGGACAGGACGAGCCAATCCGTCACTGGTTGAGACATTAAATATCGATTATTACGGAAATTCTACACCCTTAAAAAACGTAGCGACAATTTCAGTTCCAGACGCAAGAAGTCTGACCATTCAACCGTGGGATGTGAGTCAAATTCCTGCGATTGAAAAAGCCATTATGACGTCAGATATGGGATTAACGCCCAATAATGATGGAAAAATCATTCGAATTCAGTTGCCACCTCTCAGTGAAGAAAGACGGAAGGATCTGGTAAAACTTGCCAAAAAGATTTCAGAAGATTCCAAAGTGGCGATCCGGATGGTCCGGAAAGATTGCATTGATGAAGCCAAAAATGAAAAATTGCCCGAAGATACCGAGAGACGATCTCTAAACGAGATTCAAAAAGTAACAGACGAATTTATTAAAAAGATTGATTCCCTCCTAGAGACCAAAGAAAAAGAAATTTTAAATGTCTGATGAGATTCTATCCTCTCTTCTTAAATCTTTAGATCGTAAACGTTTGCCAACACATGTTGCCATTATTCCAGATGGAAATGGAAGATGGGCAGAACTTCGAAATCAGGATCGCACCCTGGGTCATGTTCAAGGCACTGCCAATGTGAAAGATTTGGTTATTTTCGCAAAAGATATTGGCATCAAAGTCGTGACCATTTATGCATTTTCACATGAAAACTGGAACCGTCCCAAAGTTGAGGTAGACATACTGATGGGACTTTTGAGAGATTATTTGGTCCAAGAACGTCAGAATATCTTAGATAATGGGATTCAACTTCGCACGTTGGGTGAGATCGAAAGACTTCCATCAACTGTTTTAGACGAATTAAAACAAACCATGGAATTGTCTGCCCAAAACACAAAAATGATTTTAAATTTTGCAATTTCATATGGATCCAGATCAGAGATATTAAGAGCCGTGAACAAAATTATTCAGGACTCCAAGGAGGGTCCAACATATCCTTTGAGACACGCTTCGCTATCGTCTCGCCAGGATATGTTGGACCCTCCTATAATCACAGAAGAAATATTTTCCCGATATCTTTATACGAAGGATCTCCCGGACCCAGATCTTTTGATCCGAACCAGTGGAGAAATGAGGATCAGTAATTTTTTGTTATGGCAGATGGCATACACAGAACTTTATGTAACGCCGGTGCTTTGGCCAGATTTTAATCGCACTGAATTTGTCAAAGCGCTTTTGGAATATCAAAATCGTAATCGGAGATATGGATTAACGCAGGAACAAATTACAGGGGGAGTTCATGAACGCAATGTGGAGTGAAAAATTACCGGTTCGGGTGGGGACCGCTGCTATTGGGATTATTTTGATTTTGGCCATTATGCTCTATGGCGGGTGGCAGGGGATGGCGGTGTTGGCATTGATTTCAGCTGGCGTGTCTTTGTTTGAGTATTTTGTCATGCTGTTTACGGAACCTAAGCAAAAAATACAAAAATTATTGGGTTTGGGGGCAGGAATCGTCTTGGCGGCAGCCATTATCTTTCGATTCTCATTGCTGTACGAAACATTGGGGCTTGTTTTTTTGTTTTTGTTTGTCGCCTATCTTATATTGGCGCAGACGAAATCAGAAGATTTATCTCGTTTGTATTCCGACTTGGCGCTTAGTCTCAGTGGAATATTTTATATCTCATTTTTGTTTTCGTTTTGGCCAAAGATCCGTGAATTGGAAACGGGTGTGTATTGGATTTTTTTGGTGTTTGTGATTCCTTGGATTTCAGATTCAGCAGCATTTTTTGTGGGGAAAAAAATGGGACGCCATAAACTTTCACCTGTGATCAGTCCCCATAAGACGATCGAAGGATCGGTTGCAGGATTTATTTTTTCTGTTATTGCAGTTTTTATTTATAAACTTTTTTTCTTTCAAGTGCTCAGTGTTCCAGATTGTATTTTTTTGGGTTTGGGGGGATCCCTATTTAGCCAAGGGGGAGATTTATTTGAGTCGTTCATTAAACGAGCCATGGGGGTGAAAGATTCAGGAGTGGTGATCCCGGGACATGGTGGAGTACTCGATCGATTTGACAGTGTGCTCTTTTGTGGTCTCTTTGTTTATTTTTATGCGAATTGGTGGGGAGCGCTGTGAAAAAAATTGCCATACTCGGTTCAACGGGTTCAGTTGGGGTTAATACTCTGGAAGTTATTCGGGGATTGCCTGAACAATTTCAAGTGGTGGCGTTGGCATGTGGAAAAAATCTGTCCCTCTTAAGAGAGCAGGTGAAGCAATTTAAGCCATCATTGGTATCTGTAGAAGACATAGAAGATGCAAAAACTCTAAAAAGAACATTTCCAAATCTAGAGGTGATGTCGGGGGACGAAGGCTTGACGGCAGTGGCCACATTCCCAGAATCGGATCTTCTGGTGTCTGCACTCGTTGGGGCGAAGGGAATTCGCCCTACAATTGAAGCCATTCGTGCAAAGAAAGATATCGCGCTGGCCAATAAAGAGGTGTTGGTATCTGCTGGATCGCTCATCACATCTCAAGCCCGACAATATGGTGTAAAACTTTTGCCAATTGACAGTGAGCACAGTGCCATCTTTCAAGTGTTGGAAGAAAATAATTATAGTGCCATTGAAA
>CAZDSE010000071.1:5467-9029 GCA_964507905.1 uncultured bacterium
GGGGTCCATTTCTAAGACGACCCATTGAAACGTTTGATTCCATTACTTCCATGGATGCACTCAAACATCCCCAATGGAGCATGGGAAAAAGAATTACAATAGACTCTGCAACACTGCTCAATAAGGGATTTGAAGTGATTGAAGCTCACTGGCTGTTTAACCTGCCTGCAAGTCAAATTGATGTGGTGATTCACCCGCAATCGATTGTCCACTCTTTGGTGAGTTATCGGGATGGCAATACTTTGGCATGTTTGTCTGCCCCGGACATGAAAGCCCCGATTTCTTATGCGCTGTCCCATCCGAATCGCTTTCCGACTGAGGTTCAGAGACTGAATTTGGTCAAAGTGAAAGAGCTGACTTTTGAAGAACCTCCGTTTGATAAGTTTCCACTGTTAAGAGTCGCCTATGAGTGTCTAAAAAGAGGGGGATTTCATCCATGTATTTTAAATGCAGCAGATGAAGTGGTGGTCGATGCGTTCTTAAAAGAAAAGATCAAGTTCACAGATATTCATCCTGTGATCGATAAGACATTAAATAATTTTAAGGAAAATTTGGAATTTGATTTGGAGAATTTGTTAGCAGTGGATCGATGGGCAAGGACCGAAGCCATAAAACTATTGTCAGACCTTTCCGGAGTGTGCTAACTTAAAACTTTAATCTTATGGAATACTTATTTGGGGTTGTCATTTTATTGGGGGTTTTGATTTTCTTCCATGAATTTGGACATTTCCTTGTGTCCAAATTTTTCGGAATCAAAGTCGAGGCTTTTTCTATTGGATTTGGCCCAAAAATCATTAAGAAAAAAATTGGTGAAACCACATATTGTTTATCGCTCATTCCATTGGGGGGATATGTAAAACTTTTTGGTGAGGATTCACTCACTCCCATTAAAGGTCCGGATTCCAAAAGAGCTTTTTCAAATCAAAATGTTTGGAAAAGAATTTTGGTGGCAGGGGCGGGACCGGGATTTAATTTGTTATTGGCGGTTATTGTTTTCTTTGTGATTGCGGTGTGTGGATTGGAAAAAATTATTGTTCCAAAATTGACAGATATTTTGCCCAATTCCCAAGCTTGGAATGCGGGTTTGAGATCGGGAGATGAACTTTTATCTATTAATGGGAAGAAAATTAATCGATACGATGAGTTTTTGGCGGAAGTTGCAGCCTATCCAAAACATCCTCACGAACAAAAATTAACGGTTCAAAGACAAGGACAGCCTGTCGATATTCTCTTTACCCCTCTGGTTAAAGAAAATTGGAATATGTTTTGTGAAAAGGAACCTCAAGGCACTCTGGATGGAATTGTGATGGCCGCAGCGACGCCGGTTGTGGGCTTTACTGATCCCAATTCATGGGCAGCCAAAATGTCTTTTAAAAATGGAGATCAGGTTCTTTCTTTAAATGGGGTTCATGTGACTTATTGGAAGGATTTAAAAGAATATCTTTTAAATATTGCCCAACATGAGCTGACTTTTATTGTGGACCGTGAAGGAAAAGAGATGACCATTGCTGCCACTCTTCCTCCCGAATACTTTTTGCTGACGCATGATCAAAAAGAACGTTATTTGGGACTGTATTCATATGATTTTTTTGTCAAAGATGCGTTCCCTGAAACGTCTGCGGGGCATCGAGCGGGCCTTCAAGTCGGAGATCGATTTGTCGCCATGAACGATAAGCCGATTTTGGATTGGGAACAATTTCGAAATGGTGTGCAAACATACGGAAAAGATCCCGGACATTTTTATTTGACCTATGAACGAAATGGCCAACTCAATCGCGTGCAACTTTCTCCCGTAAAAACCATCGCTCCCCATCCATGTGGCGTGGATGAAGAATTTTATCAAATTGGGATCATGATTAAATCGGACTTACAGCCGCCACAAATGAAACGATATTTTGTCTTAAATCCTGTGAAAGCACTCTACTATTCGGTTGAAAAAAGCGCGATGCTAACCGTTTTGGTTTTTAAGAGCGTTCTTAAGATTTTTCAGGGAACCGTTCCACTAAAAGCAGTGGGGGGGCCAGTTCTAATCGGTAAGATTGCAGGAGATCAGTTGAAGCAGGGTTTGTATCAGTTCTTGGCTCTTTTGGCGATGATTAGCATTAATTTGGCGGTCTTGAATATTCTTCCCATTCCCATTTTGGATGGGGGACATTTATTCTTTTTCTTTTGTGAAGTCGTTCGCGGTAAGCCGCTCAGCAATAAAGTCTTAGAGTTTGCCAATCGTGCAGGATTGGCTGTTATTTTGTCCCTCCTGGTTTTGGTTTTCTATAATGACATCAGTCGCTATTGGACTGGAATTGTAGGAACCCTCAAAAAAATTGTAGGTATGGCATAGGTTGAAAGTTTTGGCATTTGAAACTTCTAGCCCCCGTGGCTCTGTGGCCTTCTTAGACAATGAAAAGGCACTGAGCGATGAGATTTTTTTGTCCGAGCGCAGCCACAGTGAGCAGTTATTGCCAACCGTAGATTCTCTCCTTAAAAAAAATAATATTTCACTTTCGGATATCGATTTTTTTGCTGTGACTGTGGGCCCTGGATCGTTTACCGGAATCCGGATTGGGCTGGCAACAATCAAAGCATTTGCACTCGTACACAGGAAGAAAGTAGTGGGCCTCTCCACGCTTGAAGTGTTGGCACAGGTTGGGTCTAGCTATGGTCGACTGATATGCCCAATTTTATATGCAGGAAGAGGGGATGTTTATGCGGCGATTTATAAGGATGGGACAGAGTTGATTTCTCCAAGTCTTTTTTCTCCCAGTGATTTGGTGAGCACCATTTTCGGACTTCAACAGGCACAGAATTTGAAAGCAAAAGCAAAATTATTTGGAGATGACGTATCTTTGGCGCATGATGTTTTCAAATCCAATTCGGATTTATTTGAATGTGTCTCGCCGGAGTTAAAAGCGTCTGCGGTTGGACGTCTGGCGATAGAGAAATTCAAAATGGCAAAAGATCCTTCAGATCTTTTGCCCATATATATTCGTCTGCCTGCCGCTCAAGAGAAGATTAATCGGACTAATAAATAAATGATTGGTCGCTTCAGTTGCAAAAGGAGTTTTAAAGAAATCCTGTGCTTATACCGATACATGAGATGAGGGGGAAGGGTTTATGAAAAAGATCATTATTTTGGGTTTATTTGTCTTATTTGGGATAATGAGTGGCAATAAGGGATTTTCTGAAACATTTAACAATTATCAAACAGGGATTCAGACGACTTTCATGCGGGAAGCGGCGAATAAAAATAATTTTGTAAAGGCGGTCCAAACGGCAAGGCTATTGGCATATTTGGAGTTTATGGAGCCAGAGAGTTTCAATCGATTTTATCAATGTATGTCCAAAGATGGAAACTGGGATTATATGTCGGCCAAGAAAAGAGAAGTGCTTTTAAATAGCTGTAGAGCCGAAGGACGAAGTGTAAGTGGAGCGGTCGTGGCTGGTCCAGTGACCACACTGAGCCCTGCACTCAGTCAACGGCGGGAGCAAGAGACCGAACGGCTTCAAAAAGAAATTGATGACTTAAGAAATTTGGTTGAAAAATTATCTGTGGACGTAAGAAATA
>CAZDSE010000072.1:0-2295 GCA_964507905.1 uncultured bacterium
GGACATCCAAGTCAAACTGAAATCCTTAAATCATGATCTGGCGTATACGACGGTGATGACGGTGCTCATGAGACTCCATAAAAAAGGATATCTCAATCGAACGAAAGAAGGCAGACAGTATCTATATGAACATGCCAATACGATTTCAAAGCTGCAAGACTCCGTTTTGACTAAATTTCGGAGAACTTTATTTCGAAACCATGCCTTAAAACCCATTTTGGCATTTTTAGATCATGATGATAATCTATCCAAAGCAGAACTTCTAGAACTTAAAAATCTTGTCGAACAAAAAATTAAAAAAACAGAAAAAAAATGATCCTCCAAATTGATCAGGTGGCTTTTAGTCTTCTTTTAAACAGCATATGCTCCTTTGTGGCTGGACTGATGATTGTGTTTTTCGGCCTAAAGATATTTCGGGTCGACAACAGTCGTTTTAAACTTTTTTTACTCACACTCCCCTTTATTAAAATCCTTTGGGACATTTTTTATGGCATTCCTTCAACGTCTTTTATGTTTCAAAACATGGACCCATTTACGCTGCCTGCCAAACATAAATATTTATCTATCGGCGCAGGATTTTCATCTTATCTTTTTCCAATCATTAATTTGACGTTGTCTGTTAAAGATGTGGCAGAGAACATGTACAGCATCACAGCTGTGGATTTTTTATATGTCTGGCTTGTTCACCACAATTATGCTTTATTGCCCAAAATTCTTTTACTGAGTCTTTTGGGGTGTTCTTTGTGTTTCCTGATTTATCGTTTCTATAATTTTATAAAATTTGAGATCCATCGAAGAAAAATAAGATCTTCACCCACGACGCAGGCACTTCAAGTAAAATCTTTAAAATACAGGACAATCGATATCTACACTTCGGACCAATACACTGGAACTCCATTCACCGGGGGCGTATTACGCCCGTTCATTTGTTTTCCGAAAAAGTCATATGATTTATTCACTGCAGATGAGAGGGAATCTGTCATTCAACATGAAATCGCTCATATTAAAAATTTCGATCTCATCGTTACATTGTTTGTAAAAATTCTGGGGACCATTTTTTGGTTCGTGCCTGGTTATCGGTGGCTCAGTCGAAAAATAGATCACTTAAGAGAGATTCTGGCCGATCAGACCGCAGTACAAAATGGTGCCTTGGCCCCTGCATTGGCATCGGCTCTGGTTAAACTGAAAGAATGTGAAATCGATCTGAGACACGCCGTTCTCTATTCGGCTTTTTTTCGCGAAAAATCATTATTAAAAACCCGAGTTGAAACGCTTTTGGGTGAAGAAGCAACACAACAACACCCACGATTGGGATGGCAACATAAATATATTCGTTATTTTCTTTTTCTCTGGATAGCGGGAGGAGTCATGAGTGCCACCTTTGCAGGCAATCACGAGATTCACAAAATTCCGGAATGGGCAGAAAAGATGTTAAAGGGATGGGGACTGATGTAAATTTATCAGTCCCTTTTTTTAAACTGAACTACTACGAATGTAGTAAAACAAAGGAGATCGTATGAAATCAAAAATGGAAAGAAAAATAATCATGGGAAGCATGGGTGCGTTCCTATTCCTGGTCAGTGGCATAACAAATGCCGAAACAATTCGAGCCACTGAGTTAACAGCGGATGTTATGGAAAAGCTGCAAAGCAACTGTGATATCGTTGTTGAGTTCCGTCTGGGAGATCGCCTCCCTGTCCAATTAAAAGCGGAAGGGGATCTTTTGGAGACTGAAGATGTCACTCCAACTTATGTTGTTATAAAAAAGAACTTTTTTATAAAGCCATCTGAAAATACTCTGCTACTGAGCTTTGACAACAGTGTCTACAAACCCTTTAATGAACTCATCACCGGAAGTTTAACGGCTGGCGCGTCATCAAATAAAAATGGCGGCCCTGCAAATGTCGTGGATATTTTTCTAAAAGTTTTTCTCAAGTAACATCTAAAATATTACAGCAAAAGAAATACCGATAGAGCAGCAAAAAATCAAAAAAGATCCTCAATAATCTTTTTTGATTTTTTTTGCTGTGCTTTTTACCTAAATCTGCCTAGTTTTATACCATCTCAGAGATGGTATAAAACTAGGCAAATTTCTACGTGAATCTCTTGGCAATGCTATATAAAGCTAACGAGCGACTTTAATCAGCTTCACGGTTGCCTTTGGAAATTTATCGATTAATTTTCGGGCGGCATCTAAGAATTCAGCATCTGTAACTTCTTTAGAATCTGTACCGCCTGAATAAACTTCATAACTATTATTGTAAACACTCAAATAGGCCTTAATCGGAGCGCCGT
>CAZDSE010000072.1:2325-3074 GCA_964507905.1 uncultured bacterium
CTTCTTCACCCGTGTCCGGAACGACAATGACGTTGCACTCAATCCCATATTCTTTTCTTTTAAAATTCGACTGACACTCAGCAAAGCTCAAAACAAATTCTCGTTCCACAGCAATCACCGATCCCAGAGGATTTTCTTTATACTCCACTGTAAAACCGGATACCGCAAATACCAACACCAACCCCAAACTGCTTAAAATAATAATCGTTTTTTTCATATAGGTCCCCTTTCGTTACTGTAGAGTATTTTATATTATATGATTACAATGCAAGAGTTTTCTTACAAAGATAACCAGAAGATGTGCTATATTTTTTCAAAGATGAAACATCTCATTATATTGGGGATATTATTTCATATGGAGAAATTCTGGTTATCGATCATATGGGAGGGGCGATTTACCACCTGATTTCTAAATGATGTTTGACATTGCCCCCAAACCCCTTTATGTTTTTTTATAATAAGGGGGTTCGTTATATGAAAAAAATTCTTCTTGTTCTGGTCTGTATTTTTTCAACCCATGCATTTTCAGCAGAAGTCCCAGGGCAAGTTCAAACTCTACTGCTGTCAAAAAGTTGGAATGGCTTTATGACCAATGACAGCACAGGCGGGGCCAATGGCTATAAACAAATGACTTTAAACTTTGTACGGGATGAACTGAAGAATTTAACTGGAACGATTACCATTTATGGCGTTAAAGTCGGAAATGGAATCTTCAATGTCTCTGAATTTTTGACATTTTATTATGAATC
>CAZDSE010000072.1:3084-3996 GCA_964507905.1 uncultured bacterium
GGAATTTTAAATCTCTCTTATTTGAACCCCACCGCCCGCATTAATCGAGATACATTCACACTCAAAGCCACTCAACTCGATAGAAACGTCATGTCCGGGCTGTTATATGTAACGACCGACAAAGGAACTTTTAAGATCGGAACATTTCGAGTACAGTAAATATTAGATCTTGCCAAATATAGTTTGCGCGATTAATTGTTCGGGTTATTGACAAGGAGGTAAAAATGTCAAAATCCGTAAAATTAATGAGTGGTCTATTTATAACCCTGTTATTTGGTGCTTCTCTATCTTTCGCTGACGTTAAGCCGGTTGAATTCAGAGAACTAAAATTGCACATGGTGGCCTATGACCAACCCATGGATGTGGTCACATATGTGGCACCATTGGAAATTGTGAGCAGTCATGAAGCGCGAGTTCTGGTTCTTTTTCCAGAGCAAGACAATATTCCCGTAAATGTTGCAGCCATCGGAACATTTTCTGATAAAGGAACTCTCAAATTTTCTTTTATCGTTGATGGGGAAAATACATCTCTCACATTACTGATCGATTGGAAAGATGACCTTAATTTAGAAAAACCTGATTTCGAAGCTGAAATCACTGGCACTCTCAGTGGCAACTCCGATACCACCGCAGTCACTGGTACTGCTAAGTTTACTGGAAGGGTTTTGGAGTTAAAGTAAGCCTAATTTTTCATCCTGAATCATGAGCAATGGCCAGTAATGATATATTAAGATAAAATAAGACTTGATAAGATAATAATATTCGCTTATAATCCATCTTAATGAAGGTATGGAGCGTTCAGGACGTAGCCACCTTTTTAAAGGTTACGCCTTTGACCATCTATCGAAAGGTGAAGGCAGATGAGATTCCTTTCTTTAAAGTCGGGCGGCATCTGAAGTTTTCTCAAGAGGC
>CAZDSE010000072.1:4006-4649 GCA_964507905.1 uncultured bacterium
GCCATAGAAAGCTGGATTCAGGATCAGACAGGGAAGCCAACTCAATCATTGTCTTCTCAATCAAGCACAATACAGCAATTGGTTGAAAAAATTGTCACGGCAATCCAACCTACAAAAATTATTTTATTCGGTTCATATGCCTGGGGCACACCCACAAATGACAGCGATATTGATCTCTGCGTAATTCATCCAACGGTCATTAAAAAAAATAAAAGAGCAAGAATTATTAAAGATATATTATATCCCTTTCATCATCCCTTAGATATTTTGGTATACACCCCACAAGAAGTTGAGGATTGGAAAAATGTGGAAGGTAGTTTTCTAAAAAAAATCCTGGATAACGGAAAGATCGTATATGACGAAAAGAAGCACTAAAGATGTTATTGAAAGTTGGTTTGAAAAGGGAACTCATGATCTAGAGGCCGCCAAAGCACTTTTAAAATCCAGTCCCGAATTGACAGATGTCATTTGTTATCATTGTCATCAGGCTGTCGAAAAATATTTAAAAGGGTTTTTGGTATTTAAAAATAAAGAATTTCTCAAAAGTCATGATTTGGATTATTTATTAGAACTTTGCGTAAAAGAAGAACTCGCCTTTAGCAGTATTCAAAAAGACATTCAATCTCTATCAGAGTTTGATTCT
>CAZDSE010000072.1:4659-8936 GCA_964507905.1 uncultured bacterium
CCCAGATGATGACCCTGATCTTTCTCAAGAAGACACCAAAAATGCTTTTACAACGGCTGAACTTATTTTAAAATTTATTCGTCAGCTGGTGCCTGGCACCTATCAAAAGTGCCAGTCACCATGACATTAAAACGCTGCATTCACCAACGGCTCTGGAAAGCCATCGGTATCGCCGGTAAATCCCTCAACAGAGTTTTGTGGTGTGCCAAGTAGTATAAGATTCTGTCGGACAGAATCCACTCCAAGTGCATCCCAAGGTTTTCCATATCGAAGCACGTAGAGAGCAGCTACACCACACACATGTGGACTCGCCATACTGGTCCCACTTTTCTTGCCATACCCTCCACCCGGCAAGGTAGAAAAAATATCAACTCCAGGACCAGCCAAATCAACTGAAGATCCAAAATTACTAAACGTCGCCAATGAATCATCGGAACCGTAACTCGTGGGAGCACCGAGCCCACCCGAAACTCCATCACTGTCTGCAACGGCTGAGACGGAAATCACTTCCGGATAAGATGCCGGAGCAAAGTTTTGTGCATCTTGTGCGCTATTGCCAGCGGCAACGACATAGACCACTCCTTTGGCCACAGAATTTTGGATGGCATCTCTCACAGGACTGGGACTCGTCGAACTTTCTGTCCAACCCAAACTCATATTGACGACTTCTATGGTTGCTGAATTTTGTGTCACCCAATCGACACCGGCAATCACATCCGAAAGATATCCACTTCCGTTATTATCGAGTACTCTCACGGCCCACAGTCTCACCCCAGGTGCCACACCCACGACTCCGATTCCATTATCGAGAGCACCAATGGTTCCTGCCACATGGGTCCCATGTCCATTACCATCTGAAAAATTGCTGGGTCTCCCAGTCGAAAAATTAATTCCACCTGCGACGGATAAATCCGGATGGTTTTTATCAATTCCCGTATCCAACACAGCCACATCCGCATCCACCCTTTGATCTTGTCCGTCTATCATGGCCAATGAATTTAATTCTGCATTCACACGATTGACTCCAGTCGGAAGTGTTTGAGGAGGTTGTACCGTTCCACCACCACCGGGTTTTCCTTTTCCTTGTCCCTTATTTTCCACCAAAACCACGAGTTGATCGGCAGCCAAGTATTTCACATCCAAATCATTTCTTAATTGTTCTAATTTTTCGGCAGGCACAGTCGCCACAAATCCTTTCAGAGCATGCTCATATACATGCCCCAAAGAAAGACCATGCTGATCGGCCAATCTTTCTGCATTGGATTTCGGACTTGATGTCCAATCCTTTAAAACCACAATATATCGGCCAGGAACATCCGCCAGCGCAAACGATATGTAAACATTAACGATTACCAAAGACACCAAACTTAACATTGCTAACTTCTTCATCACAGACCTCCTTATTGGAGTAAAAGCATTAGCAATACTCATGCCATTATTTTAAAAATGCTGTTTTTAAAAAACTGAGGAATTTTGAAGAGTTATGGAAACACATCACATGCGACGAAGCGGATACTATGAAGAAATGCTCTCCAACTCGGAAACTTTTACAATTAAATTAATAAAAATCATAAAAACCATTTGCTTCAAAATTTCGAATTTTTGCATAATCTTTCCATAAGACACCCTTCGACTGATGCATGAGAGAAATATATCCAGGCCCCGTAAACATATCTTTTGTCTTATGTAAATATTGATTCGGCTTGGGAAGCCGAACAGAATTATGATAAGATGGTAATTGTTTGACCTTCTCCATGAGCGGCAAATCTCTTAACTTTCCTGATTTTGGGGATATCAATAAAACATCAAAGCCATACTTTTTTATATTGAGTCCCTTTTTTAAGTGCTTAAAAAACTGTCTCTCATTCACATAAGCATCGACAGTCAAATCAATTTGATTTGGACCAATCAAAGATTTGCAGAACTTTGGCACTTGATCCCCACATACTCTTGCGCCTGTCTCTATGAGTACAACTCCATGATGCGTCATCATGACTTCATTGTGAGTGGGGCCATATTTTATTTCTAGGGCATCTAAAACATTGTAAACATACGATGAAAGCTGCTTTTGAATATTCCCCTTAAAGGGCATCAATTCTTCCAAATCATAAATGGGAGATCCATCAACGATTTGTTTTTTATACTTCCAAATGTCGGTTATGAGATGTTTTCCATCGCAACTCACCGTATTAACAACATATTCCTCACCGACGATATACTCTTGAATCAAAACCTCATCATTTACCAATCCAAGTTTGTTTTTCTTTCCATGAATGCACGCAAAAGCGCATTTGATTTCTTCTGGAGTAGAGCAAATATATACGGAATCCGTTCCAGCACTATTGAGAGGCTTTAAAACCACTTTTTGAAGTTTATGGTAATAAGACCATTGAAGAATATCTTTAAGACTCTTAGATTTAAAGTGCCTCAAGGCCCTTAATCCTTTTTTTCTCAAAGCTTCATGCATTTTAAATTTATCTCGACGGGCCTCACTTTGCTTTGTTCCATTCGTCTTAAAATCCAGAATCTCACTCAGTTGATCTGCCAATAAAACACCAGATTCGATGCCTGCAAACAAACACGAAAGATCATATTTTTTAAGTTTGGTAAGAGTTTTCTTTATATTTCCATCATGTTTTATGTTTTGAACAAAATCCTTTTTTTTGAAAGAGGCCTTATAAACGGGAAGTATGTCCTTTGTGCTCTGAATATGGACGCACTGATATCCCCTTTTGTTGAATTCGTCTGCAAAGAGATTGCCAGATGAATAGGCATCTACGATGGCACAATATTTAGAACTCATGTTAACTTCCTATAACGACCAAGGATGCCAAATAGGATGAAGGCCAACACCAGAACAATCGTGGACAGAGAGTAAATTGATGATGTCAGTCTGCGATCCATAAATTGAATCAAAAATGTAAATAAAGGAACAATTGATAATACAAGTGACACAATAATGGGTTCGGTCCGTTCAATACCCAGCTGCAAACAATATAATGGGATAATAAGTCCCAATATCGCAATCAAAACAAGACTCATTGCATTTGAAAAGAACAGATCTATGCCATCTGTATGCACCCAACAAAGAGATCCAGATATAATCAACAAAATAAAAAATCTGACCGTCATTACTTGTGCGGCCGACCACCCCTTTTCATTTAATCTTTTTCCAAAAAAAGTATTTCCAACCATACTTATACCACAAATAAAAGCAGCCAAAAGGCCAACCAAGCTATGAAACTTATTTAATTCTCCCATTCCACTTTTACCGAAATAAGTGATAAGTCCAAGAAGCACTATCGATAAAAAAATACCAATGGATGAAACCATCTCACTCCTAAAAACCTGGGATCCGGGACGTAAATAATGCCCCACTGAAACTGTCAACAATGGCCCGACAGCGATTGTAATGGTGGTTGCCACTGCAGGCTCTATAAATTTAATTGCATAAAAAAATCCAAACCAACTTCCAAATGTTGAAACATTTAGCCAAAAAACATCCTTCCAGTTTTTCTGTATCAATTCCCAATGTGAAGAAATATTTTTTACTTTTATAAAATTAAAATATGCCGCTGTAATGAGAAAGCAGACAAAAATCATAAAATAGGGAGGAATATCTTGAAGAAGATTTGCGGCATAGACCTCTTTTGCCGCAGAAAAGAGATCAAAAAGCAAAATAAGAAGAATGCCAAATAAAAAAACTTTTCTTTCCGGAGAAAACTTCAAATGACTCTCTTAAACAAATATTTTGGAGGGATAATATAATAAATTACTGATACTTATATCACGCTTCATCTAATCGGACAACTACAGATCTCAGATCTCACGTCTCGTGTTCTGTCTGTCTTCGGATGAAAGTGGGAATATCGTACTCATCGTCGTCTAAACCCAGCTCGCCCATGTCTTTCACAGGACGTTTTTTGGAAGCAGCTTCTTCCCGTTCCCGATGCGGAGCAGCATGATCACGGTGAGACGGTTGATTGATGGTGTGTCCTAGGTTGGGAGCAGCAGGCCTAGCGGCAATCACTTCTTCGGGTGGTCGATGCATGACTTGTCCAATCTTGGCTTGCTCTTCGGCTCGGTTAAAGCCAGTGGCAATGACCGTCACTCGAACATCTTCTTTTAAGGATTTATCAATCACAGCGCCAAAAATAATTTCTGCATCTTCATGGGCTGCTTGTTGAATGAGCGTCGACGCTTCATTGACTTCATATAAACTAAGAGACGGGCCTCCCGTAATATTAATGATAATGCCGGTTGCCCCATCAATGGTA
>CAZDSE010000073.1:0-8850 GCA_964507905.1 uncultured bacterium
TTTTACTTCCTTTTGTGTTTCGTCGGATGAAAGGGTGCAATGCGAACCATCTGATTCAAAAAAGATCAGATCTCCTGAGTCAGCATATGATAGATTTTTCCCTCTCGTTATGGTCTCTTCTTCAATGAGGGATTGGGCATTTGAATTTGTTATTCTGACCTTTTCAATTTTTTTGGTCTTTTCGGGATTCATGGAATGAAAGAAACGCAAGATGGCTTGTGAGTTTAGATCTGAATCTAGAAAATGAATTTCACCTGGATGGACTTCTTTGAGTGTGAATGTTCGCCTCATTTCTTGAATTTTTAAATTCAAAATGGACCGGTATTCGTTGCAGATTTTGTCTGTCGTAATGAGGTCAGAGGGAAGCTTGATGGCTGCATTGGCCAGTGAGGAACTGATGCAAAAAATAAGGAGTAAAACCCACACTGGAATTATCCTCCAAAAAGTTTTGTCCAAAATCCACGCTCCAAAAATCGGATGCTTCTGGGGCTATAATAAATGGGATCTTCTCTATCCTTATAGTGAGTGAACTTGAATTGGATTCCAACGGTTTCATGTTTTTTACGATCCAGAAGTGAAGGACCTTGATCGTCGATTTGAATGGTGAGCGTATACTCTTGTGCGGGATCATTATGATTAAATAGCGGGAGCTGATAATATCCTTTCCCCGTATATACTTCACCAAGTTTCCAGTAGGTGACTCGTTTGTCTGCATCCAAAAGTGGGCCGTCCAATTCAAATTTCATTCGGTAATTGATGAAGCGACGATCTAAACTGACGAATCTAAATCCACATATGGGCTCAATATAATAGGGATTTGCTGGATTGGGATAGCATATGGGTTCAATCGAAAAAAGAACCACGGGAAAATTCAATTGGCCATTGGGCAACTGATTGAGTTCTGCTTCGGTAAAAGAGCGATCCAGCTTGTGAAAAGGAAATTGACTGACCGCAGGTGTGTTCTCATCCAGTTTGGATACCTCCATCAGAAGAATAGTTTGTGTATGCGCTTTTGATTCTCCCGTGCCAATGAGTTTCCCCGTCCGAATATCTCGGTCACGAATGTGATTGGACAAAACGAAAAGTTCGTTGGTCTTTAAGCGCAGGGTTTCTCCCTGATAAGGATAGAATTTATGGACAGGTGCATCTTTGTTCGTTGCGGAATCGTCAACCGCATAAAAAAAGTCGAGATTAACGAGGTCGACTTTCTGATCATCATCAGAATAAATTCGGGGAGTGGCTGACATATGAAGCCCAATTTTTTCATCTTTTGTCTGCGTAATGGCGGGATGATAATAATTATTTCCATCCGATTTTTGGAGCCCTTCACCCACTGCGCCTGACCATTCTACAATATCCAATGTTTGGGCATGTCTTTTGTTGAGTGCGGCTTGAATTCCAAAATTTAAAATGGAAGCCAAGGGATTCCCAATTCCTGAGGACACATTAAAAATTCCTTTTTCAAATGTGGCGGTCAAATCATTTCGATTGTCCGCAGATTTTTGAGGATCCGCACTTTTGTTTCCAAAGAAAGATGCAATCTCGAATCCAAACTCACGGTCGTATCCGCTTTCAAAAGAATATAAATAGGCCTTAATTTTAATATATGTTTTTTTGGGTGCGGGATAGAGTCGATCGTGTTCGTTTAAAATATTGCATAATGCTGTGTTAGCGGAATGAATAGGCGACTCTTTACCCTCTTCTTGTTTGGATTCAAACCACCAAACGATGGTGTTGTATCCATCTCCATTTGTGGGACGATTGATGTCGAGTTCAAGACTGGCGCCTCCCTTGGCGACGTCGCGAATATATAGTTGTGCAATTCTTAAAAGACTGTTTAAGGATTCAGATCCTCCCTCGGCTCTCGCTTGATATCGGCACATGCCTCTTAAAAAATCACTCGGCCGATCTGTGGCAGATGCGGGAGCGTAATCTTCAGGCTCTTTGCATTCGCATTTGCCAGGCAGTAGATCAGAGCTGGGTTCGTCTGCGAATAACAGGTCATTTTTTGCAACATTTAACAAGACAAGCAATAAAATTGCATAAAATTTAATCATTCGGCAGCATTTATCATGAGAAACTTTAAAGGTCAAATCTAAGTCACTGCGATTGCTTTACAATTTTTTTTATTTTGTGTATGGTGCCGGTTTATGAAATGCCCATTTTGCGGTCACTTGGAAAATAAAGTCATTGATTCTAGACTTTCGAAAGAAGGAGACATCACTCGCCGAAGGCGGGAGTGTGATCAATGTGTGAAACGATACACAACATATGAACGTGTTGAAGAAATGTTGCCACTGGTTGTAAAAAAAGATGGAAGACGAGAGCCGTTCGATAGACTTAAGATTTTGACTGGGATTCAAAAGGCATGTGAAAAAAGACAAGTCAGCGTTGGCCAAACAGAGGAGCTTGTATCATCGATCGAACGATTTTATCAAGACAAAGGAGACAAAGAAATTTCAAGTCTCGATATTGGCGCCTTGGTTATGGAAAAGTTGAGACAGTTGGACGAAGTGGCGTATGTCCGGTTTGCATCTGTCTACAGAGAATTTAAAGATATCAGTGAATTTGTAAAAGAACTTAAAACGTTAAAGGAAGAGACGATCTTAAACCTCCCCCCAATAGAGAAAGAGGTGCATATATGACCCCAGAACAACAGACATATATGAAAATGGCGTTGGAATTGGCCAGAAAAGGTGAAGGCCTAACGAGTCCCAATCCGATGGTAGGAGCGGTGCTCGTCAAAGACGGACAAGTCGTCGGACGTGGCTTTCATCAAAAAGCGGGTGAAGATCATGCAGAAATTTTGGCCTTAAAAGAAGCCGGAGAAAATGCAAGAGGCAGTGTTTTATATGTGACGTTAGAACCCTGTTGTCATACGGGAAAAACAGGTCCATGTACGGAAGTGCTTTGGAAAGCCGGTATTCGAAAAGTGGTGATTGGAATGCTCGATCCCCATGATGTGGTAAATGGCAAGGGCGTTCGAGAATTAAAACGATTGGGAGTTGAAATTGAACTAAACGTCATGGAAAAAGAATGTCGAGAGCTCAATGAATTTTTTACGTATTGGATTAAAAATCAACTGCCATTTGTAATCTTAAAAACGGCCACCACATTGGATGGAAAGATTGCGACATTTAAAGGGGAGTCTCAATGGATTACTTCTGATGAATCCAGACAAGTGGTTCAGTCCTTGAGAAACAGAGTGGATGCGATTTTGGTAGGTATCGGCACAGTGATTTCGGATAATCCTATGTTAACGATTAGCAATCCGGGTCGTCCCAATCCACTTAGAATTGTGGTGGATTCCAAACTTAAAATTTCTCCGAGAGCCAAAGTACTTAAAGTGGATGAACGATCGAAGACCATCGTGGTAACCACTCGCAGGTCTACATTAAAGAAGCGACAGTCATTGGAAAGAAAAGGGGTTCGCGTGGTCGTGGTTCCAGATAAGCGTGGGCGAGTGTCTTTGGTGTCGATATTAAAGCTTCTTGGAAAAGAAGGGGTGATGTCGGTCTTGGTCGAAGGGGGCGCGCAAGTGAATGCTTCCTTTCTAAAGGAGAAGTTGGTTCACAAAATCTACTCGTTTGTGGCTCCGAGAATTTTAGGCGATGACGCATTGGGAGCCTATGCAGACTTGGGATTGGGTGACCTCGATCAGGCGATTAAAATCAAAAACACAAGTTTTCAGCCCGTCGGGCGAGACTTTCTCATTCAAGGATACTTATAAGAAGCCACTATGTTTACTGGAATTGTAGAAGCGGTCGGTCTTGTTGCCGATCTTGAAAAAACTTCGCCTCAGGGGACAAGAATTTGGATTGGGGCCCCATTTAAATTTAAAGAAACCGTTCGTCCCGGAGAAAGTATCGCGGTCAATGGCGCGTGTTTAACGGTGCGAGGTTGCCAGGAACGATACTTTTGGGCGAATCTATCTCCGGAAACATTGGAAAAATCTTATTTTTTGGATTTGAAAGAAGGAGATTCAGTGAATTTGGAACGTCCACTTCAATTTCCAGCGCAGGTTCATGGACATTTGGTGTCCGGCCATATTGATGGAGTGGGAACGGTGAACCTGATTGAAAAAGTGGGTGAATTTACAAAGTTTGTTTTTAAATTACACAAATCATTGATAAGTGATTTGGTTCTCAAAGGATCCATTGCAATCGACGGGATTAGTTTGACCGTCAATCGATGTGAGAACGATGAAGTGGAAGTCATGGTCATTCCCCATACTTTGAAATACACAACGCTGGGGGATAAAAAAGTAGGGGATAAAATTCAAGTCGAACTGGATCTCATTGGAAAATATGTTAAGAAATGGATGAAGCCCTATGAAGACCACCATAATCGAAGCCTTAGCTAGTCTAAAGGCTGGAAAATTTATAATTTTAGTCGACGACGAAGATCGTGAAAACGAAGGCGATCTGGTGTGTGCCGCAGAATCCATTACTCCAGAAAAAATTAATTTTATGGCCAAATTTGGAAGAGGACTTATTTGTTTGTCGTTAGAGGAATCCCGGGTTGAAAAATTAAAACTTCCGATGATGACTTCTCAGAATAAATCTACCTATGGGACGGCATTTACGATTTCGATTGAATCAAAAGAAGGGGTGACGACGGGTATTTCCGCACATGATCGATCGAAAACCATTCAAACGGCAGTACGGGATGATGTCAAAGCGACGGATTTGGTATCTCCTGGACATGTGTTTCCGTTGAAGGCAAAAAAAGGGGGCGTATTGGTGAGGGCTGGCCAAACGGAGGGGTCCATAGATTTAATGAAACTTTCGGGTTTAAAAGGGGCGGCTGTGATTTGTGAAATTTTAAATGACGATGGCACCATGGCGCGAATGCCGGACTTAGAAAAATTTTCAAAAGAGCATGATGTTCCGGTCATTACCATTGCCGATCTCATTCAATATCGGGTGCAGCATGAAAGACTCGTGAGACGCGTGGCCCAAGCCAAACTTCCCACCCGGTTCGCAAAGCCCGGGCGTCACGAATTTAAAATTATTATCTATGAAAATGATGTTGATCAAAAAAATCATATTGCGCTGACTTTGGGTGATATTTCGAAAAATGATGCGGTTTTGGTGAGAGTGCATTCGGGATGTTTGACGGGAGATTTATTTGGATCGATTCGATGCGATTGCAGCGATCAATTACAGGGATCGATTCGGCAGATTTCCGAAGAAGGTTGTGGCGTTATTTTATATATGCAGCAAGAAGGACGAGGGATTGGGCTTGCCAAAAAAATTGAAGCCTACGCACTGCAAGATCAAGGATATGATACGGTCGAAGCCAATGAGATGCTCGGATTTAAAGCGGACTTAAGAGATTATGGATTGGGTGCGCAAATTCTTTTGGATTTGGGAATTAAAAAATTAAGACTTTTGACCAATAATCCCAAAAAGGTGATTGGATTAGAAGGCTATGGATTAAAAATTGTGGAACGTGTGTCCATCCAAGCGCCGATCAAAAAAGAAAATTTTGGATATTTGGAAACCAAGCGGTCCAAATTGGGACATTTGATTGATATCCCCAAGGGGACAGCATGAATTATTCTGAGCGCGATAGCGCGAAGAAAGATACAGCCGATGCCAATGGATTAAGATTTGGCATTGTGGTCTCGCAATTTAATTCTTCTATTACCAATAAGCTCTTAGAAGGTGCTCTGATGACTTTGAAAGAAGCAAACGTGTTATCAGAGGATATTCAAGTGGTGCGAGTCCCCGGAGCACTTGAAATCCCAGTGGCATTGAAAACGCTCATTGAGTCTAAAAAATATGATGCCTTTATTTGTTTGGGGGCAGTCATTCGAGGTGAGACTTCTCACTATGATGTGGTGGTGCGGGAATCGTCACATGGGGTTATGGATTTATCTAGAGAATATGGTATACCTCTCGGCTTTGGAATTTTGACAGAGAACCAGGAACAAGCATTGGCGCGTTCTGGTGGAAATGTGGGGAATGCGGGAAGCCAAGCGACGATGGCAGCTATCGAGATGGCGCATCTTTTAAAGCGATTAAGAGAGAGGTCGTTATGTCCTGAAGAGACGATAGTGCAAGCCGGTCTCAAAGGACATAACGACCTCTCCATAAATGGGATTAAATAATGGGTGAAAGACGAAAATCACGAGAGATTGCACTTCAGCTTTTATTTCAAGCTGAATTAAATCCAGGGCATGAACCTTCTATTGTTCTGAGTGTTGCTCAGGATCCTATTGATTCCACTTCCAATCATCGTGCACACGAATTGTTTTCATCCATTTGGCTGCACAGGGAATCCATCGATCAAAAAATAGAAGAAGTTTCAGAAAACTGGAAACTGGGGCGCATGGGTTCAATTGATCGAAATGTGTTACGACTCGCAACCTATGAGCTTTTGTATTGCGAGGATGTTCCGGTTGAAGTGGTTTTAGATGAAGCCATTGAAATTGCCAAGCGGTTTGGAACAGAAGATTCTGGAAGTTTTGTAAATGGTGTTTTAGATCAAATTGGGAAACGTAATCCAAGACGAAAAATCGCTTAGTTTCCCACGCACCAAATCTTGAAAATCTTTATATAGAAGCTTAAACACTTTCCCCGGTTCTCCAATGACATGATCATCCACCTGCCGGATTGGAGTCATTTCAGCTGCGGTTCCCGTAAAGAAGATTTCTTGCGCAGAATACAGCGAT
This sequence comes from uncultured bacterium, assembly GCA_964507905.1. GTDB lineage: Bacteria > Bdellovibrionota > JACOXK01 > 2-02-FULL-40-11 > 2-02-FULL-40-11 > CAZDSE01. The sequence goes on from CAZDSE010000073.1 coordinate 6,680, forward strand.
TCTTTCGTGAAATATTCTTCTTGGACTTTCCACCCGTGATGCTTGGCAAGTTTCATCACCGTATCCCGTGTAATACCTTCCAATATGTGAGTGAGCGGTGGTGTCTTAATAATTTCACCTTGGACGATAAAAATATTTTCACCACTGCCTTCAGCCACATGTCCATAGGAATCGAGAAGTATGGATTCGTCTGCTTTTTGAGATATGGCTTCCATTTTGGCAAGTTGCGACAAAACATAATTTCCACAAATTTTGGCTTGGTGAAGATCTTTGTGCCCAAATGTTCTGGTATAAGAAGAGATAATGGTTTTAACTCCATGACGAATTCCTTCTTCCCCCAAGTATGCTCCCCACGGCCAAACGGTAATGGATACTTGGATGGGAATTCCAATTGGATTTAAGCCCATCCGTCCCGATCCCACAAATGCCAGCGGGCGAATGTAGCATTCATCAAGATGATTTACTTTAATGGTATCAATAATGGCCTGGAACAATTCTTCTTTCGAAAAAGGAATTTTAATTTGCGCAATGCGTGCAGAATTAAAAAAACGATTTAAATGCTCTTTCAGTCTAAAAATTCCCGGGCCTTTGTCTGTTTTGTAACATCGAATGCCTTCAAATACGCCGAGACCATAATGAAGGCTATGGGTTTGGATGGAAATATTGGCTTCATTCCACGGAACAAACTTCCCGTTGACCCAGATCTGCCCGGCTTTTTGCATCAATTAAACTAGATCATAGTCCTATTTTTGACTCAAGATAATTTCTATTCTATCGCATTTGTTTGAAACGAATAAATTTCAGACGATGATTTTAGATTGTTGCGATCCAGACTGTGGATGACATAGAAGTAGCGGGTCTTGGGAGCCAATGAAGGCAACTCAAACGTGTGAAGGGTTGTAAATCCCTGGCTGACGTCCATCTTCTTGTGAAATGAGGGAAGGGGAACTTTGCCCCACGTGATAAAGCTCTGGCATGGGCGATCTGAAGCCCATTCTACTTTGACTCGATCAAACGTTCGAACAGCAATGGAGGGACCTTCCAAAATAAATGGGGGTTCCTTGCCTTTTTGTTTTAGGGTTGTAACAAAAGATGTGTACGAAGATTTCACTTCATTGCCTTGGTCATCCGTTGCGATGACTTGATAAAAATATCTGGAATGTGGAGAAAGATTTTCCAAGGTCAGCATGTGCTCTGAAACGCTTAAATCGCTTGTAACTGTTTTTGGTTTGAGGCCCTTGATTCCATAGATGATTGTAGATGCCGATGGTTTGTTGGTGGTCCAACCGATAATGGTTTTATAAGATGATACAACGGTGGCTTCCGGGGGAGAAATCATTTTTAAAGTGGTTGTATCTTGAACTTCAACAGACTCCGTATGAAACGTATAAAAATCTGTTTTTGTTTCTTTGCCTTTTTTATCTTGAACAACAATTTTAAAAAAATAAGACGTCTTGGGTTTTAAATTGAGGATCGTGACCGTGTGTCCATCTGAAACTTCTGATGATTCTTTTTTTAATCCCAATTTTTCTGATTCTCCATATTCAATCCAACTTTTACTGGGCTCCGATGTGGTCCACTCGATCGTGACTTGATGTTCTTGGATGCTGATCATGGCGGGATCATTGACCTTGAGATCTGCTGAATGGAGATGGCTCTCACCCAGAAAAAAAAGCATAAGAATGAATCTAAAAAACATGGAATAATCTCCGTACTCCGACTTGAGCTCCCCAAGATTCACTTTGAGATATAAGTCCTGTACTTACTCCAAAATCAACTTGCCACGCGTTCAATGTCTTCAATGTCAGATCGAATCCCATTCGAAGTGAAGATTGATTGATCGGATGATCGGGTTGGAAATATCGACCAGAAATCTCCATGGCCCATTTTAGATTTTGAGAGAGGGGAACCACGGATCCCAGTCCGTAGCTCAATGCATCGTCTTGCCCGCCCTTTGGATTTCCAATAATTTCAACGCCCAGATTTGAAAATGTATGAAATGCCCCAAATTGTTTCCCTGAAACCGCCCAAATAAATGCATCGGTTAAGTCCGTCCCGACATGGGTTTCATCGCTGGCATTGGGGAGCTTGGTGCCGAGTCTTATCCCGAAAGATGGAAAGATGTTCTCAGGGATAAAAAAAAAAAAAAAAAAAAAACTCACATCTGAAAT
>CAZDSE010000074.1:0-1231 GCA_964507905.1 uncultured bacterium
AATTGTAGGTACGGCAAGACAGACCGGTGCAAGAGAGATTGGTGCCATACCACTTCCGACGGAAATTAACAAATTTTGCGTGCTGCGATCACCGCATGTGGATAAAAAATCACGTGAACAATTTGAAATCAGGACACATAAGAGGCTGTTGGATATTATTGAGCCCACACAACAGACAATTGATTCTTTGATGAAATTAGAACTTTCGTCAGGAATAGATGTGGAAATTAAACTATGAGTGGAATTCTTGGAATTAAGGTGGGAATGAGTCAGGTCTATACGCCTCAAGGAGAAAGAGTGCCCGTGACATTGGTCAATACTGCAGGGTGTGTCGTTACTCAGATAAAAACAAAAGAGAAAGATGGATATACCAGTGTGCAAGTAGGGATTGGAAAAAAATCCATTAAAAAAATAGATCGATCACTGCTAAAAAAATGTGAAAAATTAAAAATTAAACCCGTTCATTGGTTAAGAGAAATTCCTGTTGAGGATGTTTCATTATACACAGTGGGCTCTCAAGTTTCTTTAGATTTTTTAAAACCTGGAGATAAAGTGGATGTGTGTGGAACAACAAAAGGGCATGGATTCTCCGGTGGTGTCAAGCGATGGAATTTTCAAGGAGGCCCAGCCGCACATGGTTCGCGTTTTCATCGTCGGGGAGGCTCCATTGGAAACCATACTTATCCGAAACATGTATTTAAGGGGAGAAAAATGCCTGGCCATTTCGGAGTGGATCAGAAAACGATTTTGAATGTTGAAGTGGTTGATATTTTAAAAGATGAGAACTTATTGGTGGTGAAAGGGGCTGTGCCAGGTTCGATGAATGGTTTGCTCAAAATCAGAAAGAGTCAAAGAGGTTAAAATTTTTTATGCCAACATTACCCGTATATGATCAGTCCAAAAAGAAGATTAGCGATATCAATTTGGATGATCGCGTTTTTGATGTTCCATTGAAAAAACATTTGATTTATGAGGCTGTTGTTGCCTATCAGAGAAATTTAAGACAAGGGACAGCATCTACCAAAACCCGAGCAGAGGTGAGGGGTGGAGGAAAAAAACCATTTAGACAAAAGGGAACAGGACGTGCCAGACAAGGTTCTTCAAGAGATTCTCATCAAGTTGGCGGTGGGGTCACGTTTGGTCCCAGACCCAGAGCGTATGGTTATGATCTGCCAAAAAAAATAAAAGAGGGTGCTCTGCGAACCACTTTAAGTGAAAAGTGTCGAGAAGG
>CAZDSE010000074.1:1241-8809 GCA_964507905.1 uncultured bacterium
AGGATTTGCAATTGGAAAAAGTGAAAACAAAAAATTTAAATTCTTTGTTGAAAAATTTTGAAGTCTCTCAAGCGTTAATTGTAGATTTGCCCAATAAAAATTTGGAAAAATCAGCAGCAAATTTGATGTCTTTTAAGGTGGTTCGACCCGAACACTGTCTTGTGTATGACCTTCTTAAGTTTAAGCATTTGTTTATTACGGAACCCGCGGTTTTGGATTTAGAAAAGAGATTACAGCCATGAAGAAGAAGTTACCGGTTGAATTGGCATCTCTCATTATAGAAAAGCCACGCATTACTGAAAAGGGGACTCAATTGACGGGTGATTTTAATCAGTATGTATTTAAAGTGGCTTTGTATAGAAATAGGACGGAAATTAAATATGCGGTTGAAAGTTTGTTTAATGTCAAAGTAAGTAAAGTAAGAACTTTGGTTACTCATGGAAAAGTAAAGGGAATGAGACAGTTAAAAACAAAGAGATCAAATTGGAAAAAGGCATATGTGACTTTGGAGAAGGGTCACAAAATCGAATTGATTCAGGGAGTATGAAGTAAATGGCAATAAGAACATATAGACCCACTTCGCCATCGCGCCGTTATTTTACCAGTGTGAAGTCTGATGATTTAACGAAAAAGAAGCCTGAGCGACGATTGGTAGAGGCTTTAAAAAAACAAGGGGGTCGTAACTCCAATGGTCATATCACTGTTCGTCATCAAGGTGGAGGGCATAAGCAAAAATATCGTATTGTCGATTTTAAAAGAGATAAAATGGATATTCCATCTACTGTAGAGGCTTTGGAATATGATCCAAATCGCTCAGCACGCATTGCACTTCTAAAGTATAGTGATGGGGAGAAGCGATATATATTGGCGCCGCTCGGATTAAAAGTTGGAGATTCAGTTTTGGCGAGTGCGACGGCAGATATTTTGCCTGGAAATTGTCTATCGATGACTGATATTCCAGTCGGAACGCTGATTCATAATATTGAACTCCACCAAGGCGGAGGTGGAAAATTGGTTCGATCTGCAGGAAATTCAGCCCAGTTGATGGCCAAAGAAGGAGATTATGTACAAGTCAAGCTCCCCTCTGGTGAAGCAAGAAAAATTTTATCGCGATGCCGTGCGACCATTGGTCAAGTTGGAAATATCGATCATGAAAATATCACGATTGGAAAAGCAGGTAGGCAAAGATGGTTGGGGGTTCGTCCGACAGTGAGAGGGGTTGCAATGAATCCCATCGATCATCCTCACGGTGGAGGAGAAGGAAAAGCCAAGGGGGGAGGTCATCCGAGATCTCCATGGGGATGGCAAACAAAAGGATTAAAAACCAGAAACAATAAACGCACAGAAAAATTTATCGTATCACATCGACCTAAAGGAGTGAGGTAAAAAGGAGGGTATGATTGGCCAGATCAGTTAAAAAAGGTCCGTTTGTAGATGAGCACCTTTTAAAAAAAGTAAAGAGTCATTCAGAATCGGGTGATAAAACCCCCATAAAAACATGGGCCAGGCGATCTACTTTAATCCCAGATATGGTTGGGTTAACGTTTTTGGTACACAATGGTCGAAAGTTTGTTCCGGTATACGTGACGGAAAATATGGTGGGCCATAAACTTGGAGAATTTGTTCCGACAAGACTATTTCATGGTCATACGGAATTTAAGAAAGAAGAAGAAACAAAGGCTCAAGCTCAAGGGGCAGGAGGATAATTCATGGCGGGCTCTAAAGCAGAACTCAGATATTCATTTATAGCACCACAAAAGTTAAAATTGGTGACGGATCTGGTGCGCGGAAAAAACGTTCAGGATGCGCTCAGTATCTTAAAATTTACGAATAAAAAAGGCGCAAGAATTGTATCCAAAGTGATTCGTTCTGCCATCGCCAATGCAGATCAAAAAGGAAATGTGGACGTCGATAACCTTTATGTGAAATATGTGGATGCAGGTCAGGGTATGATGCATTATCGAATTCATACGCGAGCCAGGGGATCTGCTGCGTGGGTACGAAAAAAAACAAGTCATCTTTGGGTTGAGTTGGAGGAAAGATAAAATGGGTCAAAAAGTTCATCCGATATCATTTAGATTGGGAATCAATAAGACGTGGGATTCTAGGTGGTATTCAGAAAAGTCTTATTCAACTCAATTGCATGAAGATCTGAAATTGCGAAAATTTATCAAAAATAAATTAAAGCATGCGGGAGTAGCCAGAATTTTGGTGGAGCGTGTTGCCGATGACATCCGATTAACGATTTGTACGGCCAGACCTGGGATTGTTATTGGGAAAAAGGGAGCGGGCATTGATCAACTGAAAGCCGAAGTGCAAAAATTGACTCCCAAAAAAGTGTCGTTAAATATTTTAGAAATTCGAAAAGCAGAATTGGATGCACAATTGGTGAGTGAAAATATTTCTGCACAGCTGGAGCGTCGGATTGCATTTAGAAGAGCCATGAAAAAGGCAATGACGTCTGCATTTAGATTTGGAGCAAAAGGGATAAAAATAAAGTGTTCTGGTCGGCTCGCGGGAGTTGAGATTGCCAGATCTCAATCTTATTTGGAAGGTTCAGTGCCCTTGCATACACTCAGAGCGGATATTGATTTTGGTTTTTCTGAGGCGTTGACGACATATGGCTTGATTGGGGTCAAGGTTTGGATTTATAAAGGGATGATTTTGGAAACAGAAAAAGCCAAGAAAAAGGAAGAGTCATTAAATGCTTAGTCCCAAAAAAGTTAAATTTAGAAAGCAGCAAAAAGGACGCATGAGGGGTTTGGCGCATCGTGGATGTCATTTGGATTTTGGTGAGTATGGTCTGAAGGCATTGGAATGTGGATATATTACTTCAAAACAAATTGAAGCCGCCAGAGTGGCGATGACAAGATTTGTGAAACGAGGAGGAAAAGTCTGGGTCCGCATTTTTCCAGATAAATCCATTAGCAAGAAACCTGCTGAAACGCGGATGGGAAAGGGAAAAGGGAATCCAGAAGAATGGGTCAGTGTCATTCGTCCCGGTAGAATGTTATTTGAAATGGAAGGGGTGACGAAAGAAATAGCACTGGAAGCCCTAAATTTGGCAGCGTATAAGCTTCCTGTTAAAACAAAATTTTTGGTGCGAGAGGAATTTTAATATTTTATGAAATCAAAAGATATTAGACAACTCAGTCTCGAAGAATTGCGAACAAAAGAGAGAGATCTCCATCAAGAAATTTATAACTTAAATTTTCAGCGTCATACAGGTCAGCTGGAAAATGTAGGCAAAATTCGAGGGGTAAAAAGAGACTTGGCTCGATTGAAAACTATTTTACACGAAAAAGTTAGATCAGGAGGGCAGGGATTGTGAATACAGATATTCAAAGAGGCAACCGTAGAGAGTTGACAGGTAGAGTGGTTGGGGATCGTATGCAAAAGACGATTGTGGTCGAGGTTTTAAGACGAGTGATGCATGATCAATACAAGAAATATATTACCTTAAAGAAGAAATTTTATGCCCATGACGAAAAAGAAGAAGCCAAAGTTGGAGATATTGTCCTTATTTCAGAATCCAGGCCGCTCAGTCGTTTGAAAAGATGGCGATTAAGGCAAGTCATGAAAAAAGGTGAATCATAAAATGATTGGATTGAGAACAAATTTAGAGGTTGCAGATAATTCGGGTGCAAGGAAGGTTCAATGCATCAAAGTTTTGGGTGGTTCCGCACGAGTGTATGGAAGCTTGGGGGATATTATTGTGGTGACCGTGAAGGAAGCACTTCCAACATCAAAAATAAAAAAAGGGACAGTCCAAAAAGCAGTTGTTGTACGAACGGTTAAATCAGTCGGGCGAAAAGATGGTTCATATATTAAATTTGATGACAATGCTGCAGTTTTGATTGATAACCAAAAGGAACCATTGGGTACGCGAATTTTTGGTCCTGTCGCAAGGGAGCTGAGGAATAAGGGATTTATGAAAATAATTTCTTTGGCACCTGAGGTTTTATAATGAATCAAACGAGTTTACATATTAGAAAAGATGATTTGGTTTCCGTAATTTCTGGAAAAGAAAAGGGAAAGACCGGAAAAGTCCTTAGGGTTTTATTGGATGAAGGAAAAGTGGTTTTAGAAAAATTAAATCAAGTCAAAAAACATTTAAAACCATCCAAGAAAAATCCGCAAGGAGGGATTACCAATATAGAAATGCCGATCGCAGCATCCAATGTATTATTGGTATGTTCAAAATGTAATAAGGGTGTTCGAACAGGGAAGAAAGTGGTAAAAGAAAAAAAGATTCGTGTATGTAAAAAATGTGGGGAAAGTTTGGACAAATGAAGACAGCACAGAAGATACCGCGTTTAAAAACTAAATTTGAAAGGAAGGAATTCCTGCATTAAAAGCAGAGCTGAAGTTAAAAAATTCTATGGAGGTTCCGCGTCTTAAGAAAATTACAGTCAGTATGTGTATTCCTGAGGCAGTTGAGAACAGTAAGGTTTTAGATAAGATCGCTGTGGAATTGGCTGCCATTACTGGGCAGAAGCCTCTGGTCACGCGGGCGAAGAAATCCATATCCAATTTTAAATTGAGAGCGGGACAGCCTTTGGGATTAATGGTCACACTTCGAAAAAATCGCATGTATGAATTTTTCGATCGTTTGGTGAATGTGGCGTTGCCCAGGGTTCGAGATTTTAGAGGAATTTCTCCAAAAGGGTTTGATGATGTGGGTAATTATAATTTAGGAGTAAAGGAGCAAATTATGTTTCCTGAAATTAATTATGATGCGATCGATAAAATTCGCGGCATGAATATCAGTGTGGTGACTTCAGCCAAGCATAAAGACCACGGTCGAGCGTTGTTGAAATATTTGGGAATGCCGTTTAGAGGTGCATCATGACAGTGGCATGGCGAGTGAAGTGTGAAAGAAAACAGAAATTTAAAGTTCGTGCATATACGCGATGTAAGATTTGTGGTAGAACCAGGTCCTATTTACGAAAATTTGAACTGTGTCGAATATGCTTTAGAAAATTGGCAAATGAAGGGATGATCCCGGGTGTGATTAAATCAAGTTGGTGAATATATGGTAAATGATTCAATTTCAGATTTATTGGTTAGGATACGAAATGCAAATATGGTGTTTCAGGATGAAGTGGGTTGCCCATCGTCTAAAATGACATGGGAAGTTGCTCAAATTTTAAAAAATGAAGGATTTATAAAATCATGCACTTTAGACTCAAGTGACAAGGTTAAGCCCAAAATGAAACTGGTGTTAAAGTATGGATCCGGAAGACGACGCGTGATTTCGGGATTGAAACGGATTAGTAAGCCAGGGCGTCGTGTATATGCGGGTATTCATGAATTAAAACAATATCGCAAAACGTTTGGGGTAACGATTCTTTCTACACCCAATGGAATTTTGACCAATGTGGAGGCCCATAAACGACGCGTCGGTGGCGAAGTATTATGCGTTGTATGGTGAGTGAAGTATGTCGAGAGTTGGACGAAAAAGTATAGAGATTCCTGACAAAGTAAAAGCCGAATGTAAAGATGGCAAAATTTTTGTACATGGACCGAAAGGGGAATTGCAAAGACATCTTTCCAGGTGGGTGGATATTACCATTTCAGGAAAAGAGATACAGGTTAAACGTAAAAATGAAACACGAGAGGCAAAGTCTGAACATGGCCTGACTCGGACGCTGATCGCCAATATGGTGAAAGGGGTTACAGATGGTTTTGAAAAGAGACTTGAGATTATCGGTCTTGGATTCAAAGCGCAAGTTCAGGGCCAAGCGCTTCAGTTGAACTTGGGGTTTGTAAATCCGGTGCAGTTAAACTTACCCAAGGGACTCCAGGCCAAAGTAGAGGCCAATACGAAGATTGTTTTATCGGGATCAGATAGAGAACTTCTCGGAGATATGGCTGCAAAAATTCGTAAATTACGTTTGCCAGAGCCATACAAAGGGACTGGAATTCGATATGAGGGAGAAGTGATCGTGAAGAAAGTTGGAAAAACCACAGGAGCCACATCCAGTGCGTAACGGGTATGAGTAATTGTTTGAAAAAATCAATAGCCACGAAAGTTGCAGCGAGATTAAAGCGTCATAAAAGAGTTAGGTCTAAAGTATTCGGTTCATCTGAAAGACCCAGACTCTGTGTGTTTAGAAGTGAAAAGCATATTTATGCCCAGGTGATTGATGATGTTCAGAGTAAAGTTTTGTTTCAAATATCTTCTTTGAGTAAAGATTTAAAATTGAAAAAGGGATCCAATATTGAAGCGGCCGAGAAAGTGGGAGAAGCGCTTGCAAAAAAAGCGACGGCGCAAAAAATACAAAAAGTGGTTTTTGATACTGCAGGATATCAATATCATGGGCGCGTTAAAGCAGTGGCAGAAGCGGCACGGAAAGGTGGGTTACAATTTTGAGAAAAGCGGTTGAGAAGGCAATTGATACCAAAAAGGAGTCTGAATTTTCAGAAAAGATTGTTCAGATCAATCGGTGTACGAAAGTCGTAAAGGGTGGACGAAGACTGAGTTTTTCAGCCCTGGTTGTATTGGGGGATAAAAAAGGAAAGGTTGGAATCGGACTTGGAAAAGATGACGAGGTGCCTGAGGCCATTCGAAAAGCTCAGGAGCAAGCTCGTAAAAATATGGTAAAAATTCCTATGGTCAATACAACGATTCCTCAAGAAGTGATGGGAAAATTTGGGTCTGGAATGGTTTTATTAAAGCCAGCAGTTCCTGGAACGGGACTCATTGCGGGTTCTGCAGTGAGGGCCATTTTGGAATGTGCGGGCGTTCAGGATATTTTAACAAAAAGTTTGGGAGCCAGTAATCCACACAATGTTTTAAAAGCCACTTTAGATGCGATTGGGAAGTTAAGGAGTCCAGAAGAGTATAAAGAATTAAGAGGGAAAGAATAGAAAATGTCAGCTCAAATGCAAGTGAAATCAAAAGAAAAATTATTGCGTGTCACCTTAGTGAAAAGTGGAATTGGTAGAAATGTTCGGCATCGACTGACATTAAGGGGGCTTGGATTGACACGGATGAATAAAACTGTTGAGTTGAAGAATACCCCTGCGATTCGTGGAATGGTAAATAAGATTATTCAATTGGTCAAATATGAGGTTGTTTCATGATTACATTGGCAACACTAGAGAGAAGAAAAGACGCAAGGTTCAAAATAAAAAGAGTTGGGCGAGGTCCAGGATCTGGTCATGGCGGACATACGTCTACTCGAGGGCATAAGGGACAAAAGGCAAGAACCGGTGGAAATATTCACCCCACATTTGAGGGCGGTCAAATGCCGCTCACTCGTCGTTTGCCCAAAATTGGATTTACTCCGATTTCGCGTGAGCGAATCAGTGTGATTAATGTTGAAAAATTAATCGACATTCCTAAGAATAGTGTTGTTGATCCTGGTTATCTTAAAAAAGAAGGAATTGTGTCGTCATCAAGAAAAAAAATTAAAGTTTTGGGAAAAGGAAAGTTAAAACACTCTTTAACTGTAAAGGCTCATTTTTTTAGTGAAAGCGCCAAGAAAAAAATTGAAGAAGTTGGTGGTATATCGGAATTTTATGAATTTTTTCAAAGATAATAATCGCATAACTGCTTCTTT
>CAZDSE010000075.1:0-8227 GCA_964507905.1 uncultured bacterium
TCGGCCTCTTTGCCAAAGATCATCAGTCCAAAGGAATATCGTCCTCAAGTGGTGTCCGAAGTCTATGCGGAAAGTGGTGAGAAAATTGGAGAATATTATGAACTTCGTCGGAAGGTGATGCCCTTGAATGAGATTCCCAAGATGGTCATTAACGCTTTTATCGCCGCAGAAGATGCCCAATTTTTTTCTCATAAAGGGATCGATCTTCAAGGGATTATCCGGGCCGCCATCAAAAACTTTCAAGCCGGGCGATTTGTCCAAGGTGGGTCTACGATTACTCAACAAGTGGCCAAATCACTCCTCCTGACTCCCGAACGAAAGATGTCTCGAAAACTAAAAGAAGTGTTTTTGTCGATGCGGCTCGAACAAAATTTATCCAAAAATGAAATTTTATACCTTTATTTAAATGAAATTTATTTGGGACATGGTGCGTATGGGGTAGAAGCCGCTGCCCAAAATTATTTTGGGAAAGAACCGAAAGATTTGACGATCGCAGAGGCTGCAATGTTGGCAGGACTTCCGCAGGCGCCATCTCGGTATTCGCCCCTCATTAATCCCCAGGCGGCCAAAGAAAGACAAATTTATGTGCTGCGCCAGATGGTGGACAGTGGCTATATTTCAAAACGCGAAGCACAAGAAGCCAGAGACGAAGTGCTCCATTTTTTAAGTAAGCATGATTTTAATTTGCGATATGCTCCGTATTTTGTGGAGCACATTAGACGGTATCTCATGGACAAGTACGGCGCAGATAAAGTTCTAAAAGAAGGGCTACAAATTTATACGACTTTAAATCTTGATTTCCAAAAGACCGCTAATTTTGCTTTGGAAAAAGGAGTGCGGCAACTGGATAAGCGTCAAGGATTTCGAGGTGCCATTGAGCATATGGATCTAAAAAATAATGATTCATTTTTAACTCAGACCCAAAATGAAGTTTATGAAGAATCGAAAATTGTAAAAGCCGTTGTGACAAATGTCAGCGATTCGAAGCGAAATGCCCAAGTTCGATTTGGGAATTTTTTAGGGGAAATTATTTTAAATGAACTCAGGTGGGCCAGAAAACCAAATCCGGATGTCTATTATGGAGACGCCTTGGTGCAAAAAATATCTGAAGTTCTCTCACCCGGAGATGTCATTTGGATACGTCTCATGGAAACACCACAAGATCCCCAAAAATTAGTACATGTTCTTTTAGAACAAGACCCCATGGCTCAGGGAGCGCTTTTATCCTTCGATCCTCACACGGGATTTGTAAAATCAATGATCGGCGGATTTGATTATTCTAAAAGTGAATTTAATCGTGCGTTGCAAGCTGAGCGACAAGTGGGATCGACATTTAAACCGGTGATTTATCTCACGGCACTTGAAAAAGGATATACACCTGCGTCTGTCATTGTGGATTCTCCCATTATTTATAGATCTAAAGAGGAAGAGCTTGAAGAAAAATGGAAGCCCAGAAATTATGGAGAAAAGTTTTATGGTGATACTCTTTTGGCCCAGGCACTTGCATTCTCCAGAAATATTGTGACGATTAAACTGGTTCAAGATGTCAAGGTGAGTTCTGTGGCCGAAACGGCCAAACGCCTAGGAATTTATTCTCCCCTCATTGAAGATTTGTCGATGGCGCTTGGATCTTCGAGTATTACATTGGGTGAAATGTGCCAAGTATTTTCTGTGTTTGCCAACGAGGGTAAAAAAACACCTTTGGTATTTATTAAAAAAATAACAGATCGGGATGGAAATGTCCTTGAAGAATATGTTGCTCCTTCTGAATCTGAGCAAGTGATATCTCCGGCCCAGGCATATGTAATGACGCATTTACTCAAGGGTGTGGCCAGTTATGGGACTGGAAAATCTGTCGCAGATCTCAATTGGCCCATTGCTGGAAAAACAGGGACCACGAATGATTATGCGGATGCATGGTTTTTGGGATACACCACAGATTTATTGACAGGAGTTTGGACCGGATTTGACGAGCGACGGAAATTGGGAGAGTTTGAAACTGGGAGTTTGGCTGCGATTCCTATATGGAAAACATATATGGCAGAAGCCTTAAAGAGTTATCAAAAGAATGATTTTCCAGTGCCTGATAAAGTGGTCTTTGCCAATGTGGATTTAAAAACAGGAAAGTTGGCCACTCGGAAAACCAAAAGTCAAATTTCTCTCGCCTTTGTGGAGGGAACAGAACCTCAAACCATAAAAGCCGCCGAGCGAAAAAAGCAAGAAGAGCAAGAGCAAGAATTTTTTAAAGAAGAAATTAATCCAGATTCTAGATAAGACCGTCCATTATGTCCTGAAGAGACGATAGCGCCAGCGTGTCTCAAAGGACATAATGGACGGTCTAAATGTAGACTTGGTAAGATTATTTTCTTTTACAATTCAAAAATAAATTGACTATCCATATTTTTTTTCATATGTATATCCCAGTTGTTGTGTTGGGATCCTAATAAAAATCTCAACTAAAATTTAAATTCGTCTTAAAAAGGAGTAGTACTATGAAAAAGGGTATCGTTTCTTTTCTCTTCTCTTGTCTGTTCTCTTGCCTGTTTGCCTTGCCTCTTGTATACGCAGATCACGATAATGATCTAGATCCTTACTGGTTGGAAGTTGGTGCGGTGTATTCTTCGACGCATCCATATCCGGCCAATACGGTTCAAAGAGTGCAGCCCGTTCAACCGGGTGCACAACGGATGCGGGTGCATTTTTATAATCTTCAAACCGAGCGGAATTATGACTTTGTAGAAATATATGATGGTCGTAATAATTTAGTTGTTCGGTATTCTGGAATGTACCGAGAACAATTCTGGAGTGAAGAAGTTCTCGGAGATTCGCTGACGATCGTCTTAAGAAGTGACAGTGCGGTTCAGTACCATGGGTTTGATATTGATCGATTTGCATATTTGCCATTTGTGGTTCCGCCAACACCTGTGCCTCCCACACCTCCGGTTCCTCCAGTACCTCCCGTACCTCCAGTGCCTCCTGTACCGCCAACACCTCCAGTATATGCTCAAATTGCAGTCGATGGTTCACAAAACCACGATGTGGAAAATAGAACGATTAGTTTCTATGGAAGAGTACTTGGATTCTATCCCCGTTCTGGAATGGTTCGAGTGTCTGCTCCCACCATGCCTGAGACATTGGTTTCACTGAATGTGGCTGGAAATAACTTTTCAACCCAAGTGGTCCAACTTCCAGAGGGCGTATTGACGACGATTGAAATTGTTCTTGTGTCTGCGGATGGAAGGCAGTTTTCAACAGTCGGCTATGCCAGGGCCAAAAATCCGGGCTTCCGTGGATTTACGGAAACGCGGCAGATTAGGTAGTCGTTTTTGTGACAGGCACCGAAAGGTGCCTGTCACAAAAATCGACCAAAACCAATAAAGGAGGTATCGTCTATGAACAAAATAACCCTAAGTATCCTCGGTGTTGTTTTTCTATCTTTTAATGCATTCGCCCAAAATGCAGATTCGGTTCCTCCTGAAAATCCAAGGGCAACGCTGACCCGTTCGTCTGATGACAATGAACTTCAAACGAGGCTTAGCAAAAATATCTATAGAACTGAGTATCGTGAAGAATGGCACAGCCATCCACATCATGGTGATCATCATACTGGGCATGATGCATCCACTTGGTATGAAAACTATCAAGAGCAAGAGCGATACTGTCATGAATATCAAGATGTCGAATATTATTGGGATTGGGAGTATTTTTATGAATATGTTCCATATCAAGAAAAAGTTTGTCATAACGAAACCATTTATGAAGAAGGCCCGAATGTATGTCGTGAAGTGGAAGTGATTGAAGATGGGGTCAAAAAAATAAGAAAAATTTGTGAACGTCAACAAATTCCAAGGGTGGTTGAGCATTGCGAACTCGTGTGGAAAACGAGACCTGTATTATCCAAACGCATGGTGCAAAAATCGAGACTCGTAACCAAATGTGATTGGAGATACCGCACAGTAACCAAGACACGATTAAGAACCTTTGAAGAATCGCATTCCCATATGGTTCCGGTCAGTGTGTTTGATCACCAGGAAGAAAAAACGGTGACAATCGTATTTCCAGAAGATGCAAAACTGGAAGTGGGTGAAGTTGAGACCTATGAAGTGAAGTTTGATGGATCAAAAGTGTCTCTGAATTCGGATAGTAAAACATATGTGTATGATGAGTTGAATCGCGAGGATTTCAAAAATGAAATCCGAATTACGCTTAAGCTGGGGCAGTTGGATAAAGATGAATATGGCAAATCTTCCATATTTTCCCTCATGGTGGCTGGAGAAGGCGATAAGGCTCAACTGATGTTCAAAGATACAAAACCTCTCTATAAGGTAAAAACAACTTATCGGGTTGAACTCTTTGGGGATAATCAGGAGAAATTACTAGAATCAGAAATTCCACTTTCTGAAGCAAAAACTGATTTGGGATCACGTCTTTTTATTCTCTCATTGGTTCCTGGTGAGGGGATGTTGGGTCAACTGCTGAAAGACTTCATCAAAGGATATGTCGACTATACGGTGAAACTGACCGTTCGCAGGGAGTCGGTTCTTTTTGAAGGAGGATCCCTGGAATTTACTGTGACACAAAGTCGACAAGGAGATCTCGAAGATTATCTCTTTGGTCAATCCTCGCTCAGTGATTTTAAACTGGACCGTCAAGGGGATGATTATTCTCTCACCATTAAGGATGCAGTGGCTGGTCATGAAAAAGTTCGAGTGACATATGAAGTCAAAATCTGGCGCAAGGCATTCATTGGCTTGGGAACCCATGTTGTGGGTCGTGGCCGATGGGTCAGTGACGGAGCCAAGGAAATGGTGTTTCATCTCAAAAAAGGAGAAAATAATCCCGTCGCCAATGGTTTACGCGAAAAACTTGAGCGCGGAACCACTTATTATTATGAACTCTATGTGTTACGCGAAAGTCCTCTATTTGTCGGCGGCCATGTGGCGTTCGATGTGAAGAAGAAGAGGTAGACAAATCTTTTCGAAGAAAAGATTTGTCAAGATGTCATCCTGAGGGCTGAAAGCCCGAAGGATCTTAAAGGAGGTATATATGTTTAATAAAGTTCTTATTACGCTGACAATTTCTGGGAGCTTGATTGGTTCTATGGCTTATTCTTGCCCCCGATCCGTGGATCAACTCGTGTGTCCCGGGGACAGAGTTGTGACGCATGATAATATCGTCGGAACCGTACGAGCTGTGAATCCATTTCAAGGAACGATTGCCATTCAATCGAGTTCATCTGGAAATATTTACACCCGTCCCAAAACGACTTTGGCACTGGGTGAGGGATGTCTTGAGATGTATTGTGTGGGAGATCGTGTCGTGAACAATAAGAATATTATTGGAACCGTTATTGCTGTTAACCCCTATCGTGGAACCATCGCATTTCAGAGTTCATCGTCAGGATATGTTTATACAGAGGATTTGTCAGGATTTGCACTAGGATTGGGATGCTTAAAAGGAGTTTGTATTCAAGATAAAGTGATTTCTGCAGATAACATTGTTGGGAAAATTCTAGCAGTGAATTCATTCGATGGGAACGTTGCATTTATAAGTCTCTCATCGGGTAATGTATATACGCGCCCCGTCGAAACATTTTCTTTGACCACTTACTGTGAAGAATACGGCACTGCCCAGCGAAGCATTGTTCGATATCCGGTTGTGGATGAAAGATCCTTTCTGGCCCCTACATTTCAGTTCAGTTTAAATCGGCCGGCGTTGAGATAAAAAATTAAAAAAAGGATTCCTGTCAGTAGGCGATGATAGAGAAAATCAAAAAAAGATCTCTAAAAATCTTTTTTTGATTTTCTCTCATTAGAATAAATGCACAAATTTATACCATCTCAGAGATGGTATAAATTTGTGCAGTTTTTTATTTACTTTCTCTACTGTTTAGAAACTTCGTACGCACGGCCAAGCTTATTGAGGTGGATCGAGCAATCGTAGTCTTTGGTGATTTTGGCATTGTCGGGTCCATCTATAAAAGAAGTGTCATGAATGTAAAGATGACAAGTGACATGACCTGATTTTTTGTACCATGTCGATAGTGTTTCATGTCCCATCCCTGGTTCGGCATTCACGCGAATATCGGCATAAAGACGTTCGGCTGATTTTCCTGTGATTTCGACTAGAACGTCTGTTCCAGATTCGCCAAACTTTTCTTTATTTAAACCAGAAATGACCCTGGACTCTCCATTGGATTCATCAGACCGATCTTCATCTCCTGCAAATGTCACTCCGAATACCAATATCGACAAAGATAAAATTAACGTTATTTTTTTCATGCTTCCTCCCTGTTTAAATAGTTAATCCTTCACGAGCTCCAAGTCCAAGCAGTATCGTACCTTGGGGCTGACCAAGCGTAAACCATCATTGTTGTAATAGTAGGCGACATTGGGTTGTCCATCGGAACCGAGATACAGAGTCAGCCATTCCCCTTGGTATTCATCATGAAAACCTCCCGTTAAGACGTCTCTATCCAATCCCAATTTGTGATTGTTTTCGCCAGACAGTCTTATTTTTTCAGAGACGCTGAGTTCTGAGTCAGAATAATTTGTTTTTACTGTATACAGCGATCGGCCCGGTAATTCTTCTTCTGGGACAATTTTTAAAATAGTCACTTCGCAGGTTTCATCCTTATTGTCCGTACCTCTATAGACATCGCCGACTTTCATTTGGGCAGATGCGGTGAGTGAGAGACCGAAAATTGAGATCACCAAAAAATATTTCATATAAGAGCTCTCCTTTTTTATGTTGAATTTTTGTATGCGACTTTGTTTGTGCAGTCAATCTGGAATTTGCTATAGTAGTTCCATGAAATCAATTTGTTTAATAGGTTTGGCCATTATAAGTTTGATTTCTTCTCTGGTCATTGCAAAGGATAGCAATCCTCCAAATCAACTCATAGATCTCCACGCCCATTTATTTATGAAAGAAGGGCTGACATATATTTTCCATGGAGACTTCTTTGATAAAGAGATTCGATCCACGAAGTGGAGTGATTTATTTTCATCGCAAGCGAACCCAAAGACTTTGAATGAATCCGGTTTGGGAATTGTGGTCGTATCATTATATGCGATCAATGGGCTTTTAACCCCAAGGGGGCTTAAACATTCCATTCGTGAACAGATTAAACAGGCGAATCGATTTGTATTGGAAAATCCCCAGTGGATCATTGCAAGATCACCGGTTGAAGCGAGAGAGGCGTTACAAGTAGGGAAGCGAGTTCTCATTCTTTCAATTGAGGGGATATCGGGGATTATGGATACCAATGAAACGATTGAAGAGTTCTATAATCTTGGCGTTCGGATCGTGACATTTTTGCATTTGTCAGATGATCGACTGGGGGGGGCTGCACTTTTGGGGGATTTTTTGGGAACACTGAGCAATCTTGGGGCCAATATTGGGAGTAAAAAAGAAGATTGTGATGGAAAGTCTATGCATTTAAATTCTGAAGGATTAACTCAATATGGTAGAGAGATCGCTCAAAAATTAATACATAAAGGAATATGGATTGATCTTTCCCATTCATCCGATGAATCTCAAAAAGAGTTGATTGAGATGATTAAAAAATCCAGCCAGCCACTTCTATATACGCATACGTCTCTTCGAAAATATTATGGGGTTGAAAGGGTGATTCGATTGTCTCAGCTGGAAGAAGTGAAAGCCAGTGGGGGTATTGTTGGACTGCTTCCCACCCCTAAATTTTTAGCAGGAACCCCAATTGCACCGGAAAAAGAGGGCAGTATCGAAGCGTTTATTATCCATTATAATGAAATTGCAGATATCATTGGTTCCAATGCCACGCTTTTGGGGTCAGACTTCAATGCCCCAGTTCCACATATCAAACCTCCATTGGAGAGAAGTGAAACTTCTTTAGATGATCATGGTCTTTTTAATATTGGGCAGATGCAGGAGTTTTGGAATGTGCTTGGAAAAAGGGGGGCGAGGATTCCAAAGACAGAAGAGGCGATCGATTATTTTTTGAAAGCCTGGGAGAAGGTTTCTACTAAATAATTAAAGAAGTTAAATAAAAGAGGGCCCCGTATATCCTTTGAGACACGCTGTCGCTATTGTCTTTTCAGGATATACGGGGCCCTCTTCGAATTAAGACTTTATTTAGTAGTAAAACTCCTCTCCTGTCGTTCTCGCATTGCCTACGCCGTCGACTCCACCCAAAGATAGAATCGTACCCAAACGAATGTGGTTCGAGGTGTGCAAAGCTCGACGA
>CAZDSE010000075.1:8237-8636 GCA_964507905.1 uncultured bacterium
GACGATAGAGCATGCTCCATGTGGGATCGAACGTTCCTGTAGGGCCTGAACTCAAGTAGTGATAATTAAACACTTGAACTTGTTCAGTTGGATTGGAGTCTAACGTATTAAATGTGTTTAAGTTGGTAAAGCCTCCTGTAATCACGACATCCGTTAGATACGTGTTTGGTAATGCAGCGGCCGCATGACGAAATACAGGTTCTTTTAAGCGACTTGAGACCGGAACAAATCGATACTGTTGGAAGATAGCATCGTAGTAAAAGAGATCTGCATTATCCAAGGCAAATCCAAACGCATCAAGTCCACCGGCAATCAAAACCGCGTCATCTGTTGTGTCGTATGTGGTCTTATTATTTAAAAATGTCGCCGTATGATACATTCTCTTCTCAGTCATGACAT
>CAZDSE010000076.1:0-8612 GCA_964507905.1 uncultured bacterium
ATTGGATTGATAAAAATTCGTTTTATATTTTTTCTTCTTGGCCAAAGAGTCTAATCTTCTGTTGAGCTCGTTTAAAGTTTGGGAGCCATACAGAGATGTTTCCCGTTTCCCCAGCAAATTAAGGTTGGGACCATGGATCACCAAGATCTTTTTAGAAGTTTTTTTCATGTCGTTTCTGTAGCTTTAACAAGAGAGATGTTAAAAATTCAACTTTTTTTTGTTTTGTATTGGTCATTCCGAGCGCTAAGCGCGAGGAATGGCGAAAAATATCTTGCAATGGAGCCATGACATAATCACCAATAGAACTCTTACTTTTATTTTGTATCATTTCTTTTTTAATCTGTAATGCAGCCACATTTTCTGGGAAAAGAGTGAGCCATTTTCTGAGATAGAGCGATGATTTCTCAAAATCCTGAAGTTTATAAAAAGAAAGCGTTACAATCTTGAACATGGAAAGATGCAACGGAGAATGAGCGAGCACCTCTTCAGCTTCTATCGAAGCACGAACATATTCTCCCTTTTCGAAATACACCTGAGCCAAAAGGGCCCTTCCAATATAATACGTGGGATGCTGTTTTAGCCCCTGCTGCAATACCTGAATCGCTTCATCCCAAAGGCGAAGAGATCGATACTCTTCGGCCAATGGGACAAAAGATTTTGATCTTGGATTTTTTTTCCAAAGCGTTGAATAGTGTTCCAGTGCTTGTGTCGCCATTGCCTAACTATTATAGCAACGAGAGACTTCCCAAAACAACACCTTAAAATGGAACGTCGCCATCAGATTCGGGTCCGGATTCCTCTGATGTCGGGGTCTCCATAAAGGAGGGCTCTTCAGAGAAGTCGGATTTTCCAGAAGGAGCATCCGTGTTTCGTTCTCCAGCTCCGGCCCCAGTCCCACTTCCCAAGAACTGCACGGTTGAGGCGACCACTTCAGTGGTATAGCGCTTGGTACCGTTTTTATCGTCCCATGAACGGGTTTGAAGGCGCCCTTCCACATAGATTTGGCGACCTTTTTTAAGATATTGATTGCAAATTTCAGCAAGTTTTCCCCACACCACAATTCGATGCCATTCGGTTCGTTCTTGCTTTTGGCTATTTTTATCGGTCCAGTTTTCAGATGTGGCGATATTCAACTTACCCACCGCCATTCCTGTATTGGTATACCGCATTTCGGGATCTCCACCGAGTCGTCCCACCAAAATTACTTTATTTACGCCTGCCATAAAACCTCCTTATTTGAAAGTATCTGTTAATGTCTGAGCCAACCATAGCCCAGACTCATATGTCAACACAGCAAAATCCATGCCAAATAGTTATAGACTTAAAATTCTTAAAAGTTTACAACTTTTTGTATGAAAAAAATCATTTTTTTGATTACCACTTTTTTTCTGATCTCTTATTTCGGATATACATTTTATTTAGGGTCTCAAGAAAATAATTTAATCTTTTCTCCGGACAAAGAAATGGTCTCAACTCCTGAAATTCCTTATGAAAATGTTGATTTGACAACATCCGATAAAATGCAACTCAATGGCTGGTTTTTTTTAAATCCAAAGTCCAAAGACGTGCTCTTATACTTCCATGGAAATGGTGGAAATATTTCACACAGACTGAAAGACATTGACCTTTTTTATCATGACTTAAATTTAAGCATTTTCATCATCGATTATCGGGGATTCGGACGAAGTGTCGGTATACCGTCCGAAGTCGGTGTGTATCAAGATGCACTGACCGCCTACTGGTATTTGGTGAGAAAGAAGAATTTCTTGTCCAAAAACATCATTATATATGGCCAGTCGTTGGGAGGTGCTGTGGCCATTGATCTGGCATCCACCGTCCCCGCCAAAGCGCTCATTACGGAAAACACATTTACCTGTGCGATCGATATGGCCAAATACATGTATCCCTATTTTCCGGTAAAGATGGTGGTTCGAAGCAAAT
The DNA here is from genome assembly GCA_964507905.1 of uncultured bacterium. Lineage (GTDB taxonomy): Bacteria > Bdellovibrionota > JACOXK01 > 2-02-FULL-40-11 > 2-02-FULL-40-11 > CAZDSE01. The sequence continues at coordinate 1,942 of CAZDSE010000076.1, forward strand.
TTCAAAGCATCGAAAAAATTAAAAAAATATCTTATCCCAAGCTCATTATTCATGCCATGCAGGATCAAACAGTGCCCTTTGCCCACGGCCAACAATTATACGACTCAGCGCCCGCCCCCAAACGCTTCTACGCTGTAGTCGGTGCCAATCATGGCAATAATTCTCTCATCGCCGGCCCGGATTATGTGCGGGTATTGAGAGAGTTTATTCAATCTCTCTAAATGGGCACGAGTCATTTTGGGTCTAACCAAATTTACTCGTGGATTAGCCGCCCGCTCCTAAGCCAAAACCAAAAAGTACAACCCATAAAGCAATGGCAGGCTTTAGCGCCATAGAGGTGAAGTACATTGTCAAATAGACGCATGATCCAACGACGACAAGGAGAACCAAGGTAATTAGGAAGCCATTGGCTATGTCAGGCCCATGTTTTTCTAGAAAGGTTTGTTTTTGATAACTGTCATATGAGCGGCTGCGGATTTCCTCTGCCAGATCTGAGAATGTTTTTTCATATCCCATTAGTTTAATTTTATTTTTTAACTGGTCTATGGAGTGTTGAATATTTTCCAGTGAACTATTTTCCATGAGTTGGACCAATTTTTGGCGCGCGGTCAGTGTCCGGTTGCTAATCGTCGTCGATATTTTTTCTGTGTTCGGTGCAGATTCCATCTCAGATGTGGCCAATAAATTTTTTAGAGTTTCAATTTGTAACTGGGCTTCTTCTTCCGAAATTGTTTCTATGTTTGATTGGATAAAAGCCAGGTTGTCGTCGATATTGGTTTTGATCATGGCATCAAAGGCTTGCTCTGCCAATTGAGGGTCCTTTTGTGCCAGGGTTTCAAAGTATTTTCCTTGGTCTATTAGTTTTTGTGACAAAAGCTGGCGGATGTCTTGAGCTTCATTCGGCAAGGCAGTTTTAGAAACCTCACAAAAACCGATGGATTGAGTGGTAAAAAGTACCGATACCATAACGAGAGATAACAGTGTTTTCATTTTTGGTCTCCTTCTATATGTGTAAAAAGATGTTTAAAGTCTTCATTCTTAAATACGCGCAGATTTTCAATTGGCCATTCGCGTTTAAAATAACGAGACGACCAAAATCCATTGTCATATCCTTCTGCCCACACCGTAAAGCTTCCGGTAAGTGTCCACTGGCAGAGATCATCGATCGTGTGTCGAATGATATCAGCCGATTGTTTTCTTAGGGAAGAGTCCTTCGGGAGAAGAAAAATGATGCTCACCAACTGGCGCACATTGATATTGATGATGGATATTCCTTCTAAAAACCATGATTGAGATTGGATATGCTTTAGAGCAAAGGCCCTGGCTTCACGTTCCAATTCTTCCAGTGTTTCAGCATGTTCAAGCGGATATTTTAGTGATGGAAGAGTTGAGAATTTAGCGGACAAAGCCTCTTTTTCTTTTAAAATGGCGTACAAAGCTTTTTTAAATTCTAACCAATATGCAAACTGACAAACAGATTCTTGATCGAGTCCTTCATATAGAGTCTGTGCAAATGTAATTTTTGGATCGTCCGCAAAAGAAATTAATAAATGCTTTGAGACACTCAATCCAAATTTATCAAATACGGCATGGGGCCAATTCAAATTGGCGTCTTTAACTGAATGTGCCGCTTCGTGAATCAACCGCGCAAAGAGATTATTGAGCCCAGCCATGGCGAGATAAAGCGCATCGGATCTAAAATAAATTTTAATTTGATCGTCCTTTTGAATGATACAAAGGTCTCTACCAGCACAGCCCCCAATGGAGTTAAACTCTTGGGGAAGCTTGGGTTCAAACTCCATGGCAGATAACGTTTTCATGAGTGTTGGTTTGTTATTATCTAGAAACGCCTCATATTCATGATCTTCTGCTTCGAAGGGAGGAACAGTTTTTTCTTTAAGAACGTAAACCAAAACATCGCGGGCGTTTTCAAGAGCCAAGGCGATGCCGCTGCCCCCGTTCCCGACTTCTACTTCTGAGCCTGCATTTACAAGCGGGGAAAATAAAAAGATGATCGCAAGCATATAAAAATAGTTTTTCATGATTTTTTCCTTTTGTTGGTGAGTTTAAAGAGTTGAACATTGAGTTGAACCACTTCTTCCTTTGGGCCTGATTCTAAAAAAGAAGACAGTCTTCTTCTAAAGGTTTGAATCATTTTTTTGGCTTCTTTAATTTTTAATTTGGAACTGATAACGGTTTGGGCCGTAATATCTCTTTCGTCCATGAAATCATCTTTCAAGGCCACAAGCGCATTTTCAATCCTTTGGGCATGAAACCGTTTTATTCCTTCATCTGGAATATCCGTCGGGGTTGCGATTCGTTGCTGAGTGCGAACAAGCTTGCCGGAAGCGTCTTTTGTTAAAAGATTCAGCCTCAATAGTCTTTGTATTGCATCTTTAATTTTGGTTTTGGAAATTTCGCCCATCAGTCTTTGTCCAATCCACTGGGGATCTTCTTTAAAGTCGCTTAAGCGAACCATTTCCAAAATGGCAATATGATACCAATCTGAAATCAGTTTAAAATGATCGAGATCTAGGCTGGAAAGTTGATTGTCGGGCCGTAAAGTCTTTAGAACGTTTTCATAGAATTCTTTTTCTCCAAGAGAAGGGGCATTGGCGTACAAGATCAAAAAATCGAAATATCGGGACTCTTCTTCCGAAAAGCCAAGTGTGTTTTTGATTCGAATGGCTTGCTTTGGATGGAGTTTCCTTTTTTGATTCAGGATCATGGATAGAACGGCCGGGCTCGCAAATCCCATCTGTCTCGCCCACGCACGCAGCGAAAATCTGGGATTAATTTTTTGTTTCGTTTCCAAAAGAGAAGACAAATATTCCGTCGGCTTCGAAAATTCAAATACATTTACATTGGGTGTGCCTTCCATGGAACGGCAATTAATGATGAATTTAAAAAAATGTCAATGGCTCCAATAAACAAACTGTTACAAAACTGAGAACAGTCAGAGCAATCTTCGTCCAGTGACAATTCTTAAAAATGGGTGTATGTCGATCTTCGATTGGGGGGATGTATGAACTCATTTTTACGTTTATTTTATTTAAGTGCGATATTGTTTCTTTTTGCATCGGCACCATTTATGGCCCACGCAGGGTTGGCCGATATTTTTGTTGAAATCTATGATGGGATTAATTCGGGGGCTGTTCAGCCGACATATCAGACTCTAAAAGAGTATGTGGTTGAAAAAAAAGTGTTGGAGTTCCTGGAACAGTTTGATTTTAGCGACGATGAACTTAAAAATAAATATGTCGCATTCATTAAAAGCAATGAGTTTGATGAAACCTATTTCCCCTTTTTCATGTCAATCATGGATCAGGCCGGTCTTTTAAGTAAAATATTAAAACAGCCTGGCGCCAAAGATTCAAAGAATGCTTCAGTGGCATCTGTTTTAAAAGATCCCCAAAAGAAGGAATATCTAAGAATCATGCTCATCGTTTTTGGAAAGCTCTTTCTCTATAAAAATGGGGAAGAGATTACAGCCAAAGCGCTCCATGAACAGATGTTGAAGCTGGTTCAAAATCCAAATGTACCCAAAGCGGTTACGACTCGTTTGGAAAAAATCTTACAGGATCCTGAAAAAGCAATGGATTTATATGTCTTCGTTGGGACCTTGGTGAAATCAGTGGGAAGTGATTATTTAAATGATTTCTTAGAGAGAGACAAACTGCGGAAAGCAAAATTACAGTGGCTAGAAAAGGCCGGCCTTGAAAAAGTGACCCAATATTTTAAAGAATCTTTAACCAAAAGACGTGCGGTGATGATCTTGGTAGATGGAGTGGGAGGCCAGTATTTGGAGAATGTATTAAAAGGGAGCGATTCTTATCCAACGCTTCAAAAACTTCACGACGAAAGTAGCTGGGTGAAACAATCGGTATCGAGTAGCCCAACCATCTCCACCAGAAATATTGCGATATTGGAAACCGGAGTAACGGTTTCTGATCCTGAATTTAAAGGAGAGAGTGCATCTACTGGAATTCCCAATTTTACCTATGTCGATCGAAAAAAACAGGAATGGATGTACTTTTGGGGGAGAGATGGCATTCGACTTCGTGAATTGGTGAAAACATCGGGAGGTCGAACTATTTTTGAACATCTGGATGTATATCAAACGGTTTCTTTTTTGGCACAGTTTGACACAGCCTCTGATGATCGGTTTAGTTATTTTGCTGGCGAAGTGATGATGCAAGTGAAACCGGACTTGGCAGAAGCCATAGGGCTTGCAAATTTAAAAGCCCGCTCACAAAAAGAAGAACGGCTTAATTATTTGAGGGCAAAACTGGCCAGATATCTGAAGCGTTCCAAGGAGAGGTGGGCCAATCAATTGCTCTGGACCGAACGTCATTATTACGACATGGCCAAAGAAATTCTTCAAACGGAAGACGAAGGTCTTCCAGATTTTTTGCTTTGGTATAATCCATGGGTCGATCACAAGACCCATGAGTTTGGTACACATTCAAAAGAAGTATTGGGGAAATATTTACCAAAATTTGATCAAGATGTTGGCGTCATTTTATCTTTTTATCAAACGGCGGGAGCATTTGATAACACGCTTTTTGGAATGGTTTCAGATCATGGGCAAATAAATGTGGAATTACCAAAAGGGAGTGTGAACGTGGAAGATCTCGTAATCCATGAACTCACCTCCAACTGGAAAAAGATTTCGTCCGACGAAGGCGGACCCCCAAAAATCGACCGAATAAAATCGTCAATTCTGGGATACGATGTGGTCTTTGGAAGTACGGCTGGGGGATCGTTTGTGATGGATCTCTTTCATCAAGATGCGTATAACGATGACGGATCTCTGAAAGATGCAAAGCGGTGGGCAGATCACCCCCGATATCAAGAAATTAGAAGTTATAAATTAACGAATGGTCAAACCGTCGATTGGATTTCTAAAATCAAACAAGCGCTCAAAGAATATTTGGATTATGCCTTGGTGAGAGAGGAATTGCCGAAAGATGATCCATCTATCGATCAAGTGGTGCGTATTATATCTCCGAAAGGGGAAGCCAGGGTTTTAAGAAAGTTTGTCCCCTCTGTTTGGGAAAAGTTAAGCGTGGATCCAAAATTTCGATCCACACAAGAATTTAAACAGCAAAAATTTACTCACTATCTTTATAAATATGAAGTGATTGCCGACTCTTTAACCGGTGAAGTCGAAGGAGATCCTCTAAAACTAAGCGAACAAAGCGATCTGCTTCGTCAATGGATCGCAAATGATGAGTGGCATTCCGATCGAGAGTGGCTAGAGGCCATGTCGGTCACCGATCGACCCGATGGGATTCATGAAATTTCTCATATTTATGATACGGAGCTTGCGGGAACCATTAATCTTTTTCCTTCGAGGGGGAAGGGATTTAACACAGGAGTTCCTGGACGACATGCCGGCGAACTTTTTGAAGAGAAAAATGCTCTACAATTGTATTTTGGATCCGGGGTCAAAAAGTCCGTGATTCCTGTCGCGCGAAGTGGGAGCATGCCGGTCACCATGATTCATTATCTATATGGGGACGAGCGCTTTAATCAGGCAAAATATGATTTTGATTTTGAATCCCTGTTGGGTGATGTTTTAAAATAGGGTTTTGAAACGGCCCCTTGACTTTCAGATAAATCATTTGCATACTTGTGCATATGATCAAGAGTAAGGAAGACCAAACGGTTACTCCGCAGTTTTTTAAGGCGTTGTGTGACCCCAATCGCATTTCCATTCTACAATGGCTGGCAAAGAAGAATAAGTCGTGTTGTGTGGGGGAAATTTCAACCTGCTGTCAGGTCGATTTATCCGTTGTCTCAAGGCATCTCTCACAGATGAAAGCGGCAGGACTTTTAACCTCTGAGCGCAAGGGAAAAGAAGTTTTTTATCATGTAAACGCCAAAACGGTGGTTCAGGTTTTAAGGTCACTTGCAGATTTCCTAGATGGCTGTTGCCTTACTAAAAAAATGAAAGGGGGTGATAAAAATGGCTGATTTAAATGAAAAAAAAGACGATTGTTGTTCATCTTCGGACAAAAAAGACAAAAAAGAAGAAGCAACATGTTGTTCTCCAACATCGATTTCGGATGCCCTAAGAAAGCTTGCGAAGTCGATTGAAAGCTGTTGCAGCAAAAAAGAATAGTAACCCGTATTCATTGGAGTGGGTGCACACACTTCCAGTGAATCCTGAGTTAGGATGAAGAAAGGACGTGATCATGAGTAAACAATATTTTGAAAAAATTGCCCCTCAATGGGATAAAATGCAAAAAACATTATTTTCAGAAGCTGTGAGAAATAAAGCCTTTACATTGGCAGATATCCAGCCCAATAAACTTGCGGCGGATATTGGAGCAGGCACTGGTTTTATAACAGAAGGACTGATTCAGAGGGGAGTAGATGTCATTGCCGTAGATCAATCTGAAGCCATGTTAAAGCGAATGAAAGAAAAGTTTTCGAAAAAAGAAATAGATTGTCGAATGGGAGAAGCGGAGAAACTGCCCATTGATGATGACAGTGTTGATTATGTTTTTGCCAATATGTATTTGCATCACGTAGAATTTCCACAGAGCGCGATTAAAGAAATGGTCAGAATTTTAAAACCAGGCGGAAAATTGGTTATTACGGATTTAGATGAACATACGTTTGAGTTTTTAAAAGAAGAGCAACATGATCGTTGGATGGGATTT
>CAZDSE010000077.1:0-4094 GCA_964507905.1 uncultured bacterium
GCCATCCTCAAAAAAACAATACTCCAAAAAATATTTTCCTGTGGGATCAATTTTTCAAGTTTAACTATCTTTTCCAAAGGAAAAAATTTTCTAATCCAAGGAATTCCATATTTTCTCGCCAAAGAAAAAGAAATTACAGATAAAATTACAGCTTGTGTGAACGAGTATGTCGGAATCTCAACGGCTTCATTGGGGCAAATTACTCAACTTGAACGAGAGTATGTTGCTGTGAGTTTGACTAGGAACAATGCGACAAATGACCTCAAAACCATTCAGGCCAATCGAGCTACGATCCAGAGTGGTGGTGTTCCTACGAATGACATATTTAATCGCATTCGAGATGGTTTGAACAACAAGATTATAGCCGTTGAAGCCCAGTTAGAGGGTGTTCAAAATGAAATTCATAATTTGGGTGAAAGAAAATCCCCATTTGATGAAAAAATCACACCGATTGAAAATGAAATGGCAGTGCTCAGTCAATCTATAGAATCGTCATATGAATCCAAGGAAGCTCTGGTCGACTCAGAAGTTGATCGAATGATTGACATGGCCATCAATATTTATGGCAAAAAGAATGGAGATGGATTTGAAGCAGAAGTTCAACTCAATGGAAGCTCAGGTCCGATCGTTTATGCTGAGGAAGTGTATTTTGATATAGACCAAAATACGTTTTGCATATCCTTTGATACTCCGGGTATCGGCAATCTTTCGGAGGATGAAAGCTTTTCTATGTGTGAATCAAATCCGATCATGAGAAAAGATGATCAAGAATTGGCCCATATTGAAGGGACGGCAATTGTTACCAATGATGAAGAGCCAAGCAAGGTGTCACATCATGCGTATTTTATTTTGGATGAGGCGCCAGAAAAACTTTACTGAATAATCTCACACATTTTGCCGACTTTTTCGAAAACATCGAGAATTTGATCCAGTTCTTTATCTGTGTGGGTCGACATATAAGAAGTGCGAACCAAGCCCTGTCCGGGTGGAACGCCGGGAGAAACAACAGGATTGCAAAATACCCCGGCATCATAAATCGCTTTGGCAAATAAAAATGTTCGAATGTCATCTCCAATATTAATGGGAATAATGGGTGTTTGAGATGGGTTCGTATCATACCCCAAATCATCAAACCCTTTTTTCATTTTGTGTGTATGCAACCAAAGACGCTTTATATGAGAATCATCTTTTTCCATGAGATCCAAAACTGCGAGTGCTGTGGCCGCAGCAGAGGGTGGAATGGATGCGCTAAAAATAAAACACCGAGATCGATGCTTCACATAGTGAATGATTTCTTCAGAGGCCACGATAAATCCACCCAATGATGCAAATGATTTAGAGAAAGTTCCCATAATGATGTCAACGTCTTTGGTGACATTAAAATGATCGGCAGTTCCTCTTCCTTTTTCTCCCAGAACGCCAAGACCATGCGCATCATCGACCATGACGCGAGCGGTGTATTTTTTGGATAGTTTTACGATTTCATCCAATTTGGCAATATCTCCAGTCATTGAAAAAACACCATCGGTGATAATGAGCTTTCCAGGGGCATCATTGTTTTCTTTGAGCAGGCGCTCCAAATCCGCCATGTCATTGTGTTGATAGACGACTGTTTTTCCATCCGATAGTCGGGTGCCTTCAATGATGCTTGCATGGTTATCGCTATCTGAAAAGATGACATCTTGAGGGCCGACGAGACATGAAATGGTGCCCACATTGGTTTGAAATCCAGTACTATAAATTAAGGCAGATTCCTTTTGCATAAATTTGGAGAGGCGTTCTTCCAATTGGATATGGAGATCTATGGTTCCATTCAAAAAGCGAGATCCAGAGCACCCGGATCCATATTTTTTAATGGCTTTTTGACCGGCTTCAATGACTGAGGGATGTTGAGTCAATCCCAAGTAGTTATTGGAGCCTGCCATCACCTTTTTTTGGCCATCGATCACAACCGTTCCACACTCTGCTTGTTCAATCACACGAAAATAAGGGTATAGACCCGATGCCTCTAACTCACGTGCCAGCTTAAAATTGCGACATTTATCAAATAAATCCATACATGCGTACTTTCCACAAGAATTTGGAAAATACAAACTGAAACTTTAGTAAACTATGACACCCATTGTCAATTCATTTTTAAACTGTTAGGGGATAATCCCATGGAGATTCGCAAATTTAGGAGCGCTTCTATAGATGACACACATGGTTTGGCTTCTCACCTCGCCGTGCATTTGGAGGGGGGAGATGTTTTGGGACTGACGGGAGATTTGGGGAGTGGAAAGACCACCTTTGTTCAGGGATTGGCGAAAGCGCTTCAAGTGGATCCCAAATATTTGATCACGAGCCCCACGTTTTCTTTGGTGCAGGAGTATCCGTGTAAGAAGGGGATCTTGGTTCACATGGACTTCTATCGGTTGGAAAATTCAGCGGATGCAGAGTCTTTGGGGCTGGATCAGTATTTCAATTCCATGGCGATATGTGCAATCGAGTGGTGTGATCAGGTGAGAGAAGCGCTTCCCACAGATATCTTAGAAATACAGTTTTCGTGGTGTTCAGAGGGTGAAAGGGAGATATCATTTGTCTCACATGGGTCAAGAAGCAATAGGTTAATGGAATCATGCTTTGACAGAGAGTTCGATATGTCCTTAAAGAGACGATAGCGCCAGCATGTCTCAAAGGACATATCGAACTCTCTATAAGAGCATGTTCGTACACCCGGTTAATCTTTTCCACATTATAATCCGATAAGACAAATGAACGTAATTTTAGCCAAGGAGGATCCATGCAAGCTCTGAAAAAGACATATGGCAAATGCCATCACGAAGGCTGTGCACATCCGGCCACAACCGAAAAATTTTGCAGGCTTCATTATATCATGGTTTGGAAAGAGAAAGATCGAAAATTACGGCACAGCAAAGAAAAGAAACTCAATCAATATATCAATGCGCTGACCAAAAAATATCCCAGTGATTATATAGATGTCATTAAAAAGGATCTTTCCAGCGCTGATAAATTCAAAAAGACAGTTGAAGATTTAGAAATCGAAAAGATCGAAGATTTTGATTTGGATATCGATACGCAAGAAGTGATTAAGAAATTAAAGAAATAGTTAATTTAGGCTACCCTTTAAAAGATCATTGGCCTTGCGCTCAAGATCATCATTGACGGATGAGGTCTTCATATAAACAAGATCATCACCCAATTCGTATTTCGTCCAATCCAAAATGGGAGAGAGCGTTCGATCGGATGTAAAGTATTCATCAAAATAGGATCCAGTGGCTTCAATCAATAGATGAACATGATAATCCAAATTGTGAAGCTTCGTATTTAAATCTATCGATGCAATGCAACTTAATCTTCGAATGGATCCGGACAGTGTTATTGAAATGATCAATTCTCTGGGATAAATAGCTCCCGCAACTGAGATGTGATCATCGGGCTCGGGAGAGTCATTAAAATTATCCAAAAAACTTTCACGAATTAATGTCACATAATCCTTGGGGAATGTGGCAGGTTTTAAGTTTGATTTGTTTCTGGGTTCTATCATAATGAATCGAAACATATAAGATTTGACGATGAAAATCAAATTGACTAAATATTATCCCCAGGCTTTGGGAGGCGAAAGATGTCCTTTGAGACACGCTGGCGCTATCGTCTCTTCAGGACATCTTTCGCCTCCTAAAGACAAAGGATATAATGGCTACTTTTTATTTAAAAACTTTTGGTTGTCAGATGAATGTCTATGACTCTGACCGCATGGTGAATTTGCTAAAGTCGCTGGACTATCAATCGACCGAAGACATTGAATCCGCAGATTTAATATTATTCAACACCTGTACTGTTCGGGAAAAAGCAAAGCATAAGTTCCTGAGCGATCTGGGGACCCTAAAGAATTTAAAAGAAAAAAATAAAGATCTGATTATTGGGTTGGGTGGTTGTGTGGCTCAGGAAGAGGGGAAGGCGCTGCTTAAGAAAAATCCTCACCTGGATTTGGTGTTTGGTGTGGATCAAGTGGATGAGCTTCCGAATTTGGTGACTCGGATTAAAGAGACCAGAGCGCGGGTTAGTTTGACTGCGTTTGACACGGATCCAAA
>CAZDSE010000077.1:4104-8609 GCA_964507905.1 uncultured bacterium
TTAAGGCGGGAGGCGAGTCCGGTATCTACATTTGTGACGATTATTAAAGGATGCGACAAATTTTGTTCTTTTTGTATTGTTCCCTTTACCCGAGGTCGCGAGAAGAGTCGTCCTCCGAGAGAAATACTTCGTGAGATCGAATCCATGGTGCAAGCAGGCACTCGGGAAGTCACACTTCTGGGACAAAATGTAAATTCATATCGATATGAAGGAACGGACTTTGCCGAACTTTTAAAAATGGTGGATGAGATTCCAGACTTAAAAAGGATTCGATTTACGAGTCCCCATCCTCAAGATTTTGGTGATGACATGATCGAATGTTATGCATCGCTAAAAAACTTAAGTCCCCATCTTCATTTGCCGGTGCAATCTGGAAATAATCGGATATTGGATCAGATGAAGCGGTCGTATCAAATCGAAGACTATAAAGAAAAAATTCATAGACTTAGAGCCACTGTTCCAGATATTGCGTTAACCACAGATCTCATTGTTGGATTTCCGACGGAAACAGAAGAAGAATTTGAAGACACGCTAAAGCTGCTAGAAGACATTCAGTATGACAATATTTATTCTTTTAAATATTCTGAGCGGTCAGGGACTTTTGCTGCGAGAAAATATGCAGACGATATTCTGGAAGAGGTGAAAGAGGAACGGTTGGCGAGATTACAGCAACACCAAGACAAAATATCTTTGGCCAAGAATCAGCAGATGGTGGGAAAAATGTATGAAGTGTTGGTGGAGAAGATATCTAAAGAGGGCAGGCTGCAAGGTCGAACAGGTACAAACAAGATTGTGCACTTTTCAGGAGAAGCCAAACTTATAGGAAAGTTTATACATGTACGCATTGATAAAGCACTTCCACATTCAACGTTAGGATCCTGCGCGCCATTTCTTCTGGAAATGGCTTGCGACATCTAAAAGGTACCAGGTACCATGCCTAAAAAATAGGCACTATTGACAAAACCAGCTATGTTCTTTATATAATACCTATGCATCCCACAGAACCCAATATTCGTGAGGGTCTAACCTTTGACGATGTCCTTTTGGTTCCCCAAAAATCTGAAATTTTGCCCAAAGAGGTGAGTCTCAAAACTCGCCTGGCAAGAGACATTTCTTTAAATATTCCGCTCCTTTCCGCTGCTATGGATACGGTTACTGAGTTTAAAACTGCCATTACCATGGCGAGAGAAGGGGGCATGGGGGTCATTCACAAAAATCTTCCCCCTAAGGACCAAGCATTTGAAGTGGAAAAAGTTAAAAAATCTGAAAGTGGAATGATTTTAGATCCCATCACACTTGAGCCCGAAGAAAAAATTACGAAAGCCTTGGAAGTCATGCGGTTGTATCGGATTTCCGGTGTGCCCATTACAAGACAAGGGAAATTGGTCGGAATTCTCACCAATCGGGATTTGAGATTTTTGCAAAATTTAGATCAATCCATTGACAATGTAATGACCAAAGAAAATTTGGTGACCGCTCCAGTGGGTACTACTTTGGAACAAGCCAAAACTATTCTTCAAAAACATCGCATTGAAAAATTACCAGTCGTGGATTCACAGGGGACTTTAAAAGGTTTGATTACGATTAAGGATATCGAAAAATCCATAAATTTCCCGAATGCCAATAAAGATCGATTTGGAAGATTGGTGGTGGGGGCTGCGGTTGGTATTTCCAAAGATCGAGAAGAAAGATTGTGGCTCCTTATGAAAAGTCATGTCGATGTGATCTTTATCGATACGGCTCATGGCGATTCAAAAAATGTTGTGGATGCTGTCAAGGACACCAAAAATAATTTTAAAAATGTGGTACTCGTGGCGGGAAATGTGGCGACAGCAGACGCAGCAGAACGTCTCATTAAAGCGGGTGCCGATGCGATTAAAATTGGAGTGGGACCCGGATCGATTTGTACGACACGAATTGTGGCCGGTGTTGGAGTTCCGCAGATGACAGCGATTTTGGATTGTGCAGAGATTTCAAGAAAGTATGACATTCCGCTCATTGCAGACGGTGGCATTCGATATTCTGGTGATATTGTGAAGGCATTGGCGGCCGGCGCAAATGCGGTCATGATTGGAAATTTATTTGCCGGAACCGATGAAAGTCCGGGTGAGACCATTCTCTACCAAGGTCGCAGTTTTAAAGTGTATCGGGGGATGGGATCATTGGGTGCCATGGTCCACGGAAGCAAAGACCGATACCGGCAAGCCGATGTGGAGTCATTGGATAAACTGGTTCCAGAAGGTATTGAAGGAATGGTCCCATATAAAGGGCCCATGTCGACCAGTATTTATCAACTGATGGGAGGAGTTCGTTCAGGAATGGGATATGTGGGATGCCAGACCATTTCGGAACTTCAAGAAAAAGCAAAATTTGTTAAAATCACATCACATGGTCGTGAGGAAAGTCACGTGCATGATGTGGTTATTACGAAAGAAGCCCCCAATTATCACAAAGATTCATGACCAAATCAGAAAATAGACCGTCGGCAAAAAGACCATCAGATAGCATTTTAATTTTAGATTTTGGTTCACAATATACGCAACTCATTGCCAGACGAGTGCGTGAGATGAACGTGTATTCTGAAATTCGACCGTATTCGTTTTCATTAGATGAAATAAAATCATGGAATCCCAAAGGAATTATCTTGTCCGGTGGGCCAGCCTCTGTACTTTCCAAAGGAGCCCCCACAATGGATTCCACATTATTTGATTTGGGAATACCTGTGCTTGGGATTTGTTATGGGATGCAGCTCATTACACATTTAAAAGGTGGAAAAGTTGAAAAGGCCGATCACAGAGAATTTGGACGAGCAGAGCTAAATATTTTGGAAGAAGAAGATTTATTTTGGAATTTAGAAAAACAGACTTCTTTGCAAATTTGGGCGAGTCATGGAGATCGAATCCAAAATCTCCCTCATGGCTTTAGAGTGATTGCGAAATCATCTAATTCTCCCATTGCTGCCTTCAAAGATACCACATCCCCTCTCTTTGCCCTTCAATTTCATCCTGAAGTGGCACATACACCCTGTGGAAAACAGATATTGTCTAATTTTTTATTTCGCATTTGCCATGCAAATCCCACATGGACCATGAAGTCATTCATTGATCATTCTATTGAAAAGATACGAACTCAAGTCGGAACACGCCATGTGATTTTGGGATTAAGCGGCGGAGTGGATTCGACAGTTACGGCATTTTTATTGCACAAAGCCATCGGCGATCGTGTCACTCCCATTTTCATTAATAATGGACTGCTTCGTCTGAATGAAGAACAAAAGATATTGGAACTCTTTCAAAGAACGGCACAGATTAAAGTAAACGTTGTGGATGCCAGTCAAAAATTTTTAACAGAATTAAAGAATGTAACAGATCCCGAACAAAAAAGAAAAATCATTGGCCGAGTTTTTATTGAAGCCTTTGAACATGAGGCCCAAGAAAATCCGGATGCAAAATTTTTGGCGCAAGGGACATTGTATCCCGATGTGATTGAATCCGTCTCTTTTTCGGGTGGGCCTTCGGTGACCATTAAAAGCCATCACAATGTCGGCGGGCTTCCTAAAAAGATGAATCTGGAATTAATTGAGCCTTTGAGAGAATTATTTAAAGATGAAGTCCGTCTACTTGGAAAAGAATTGGGGATTGAAGATGATTTTATTTATCGACAACCATTTCCAGGACCGGGTTTGGCGGTTCGGATTTTGGGAGAAATTACTCCGGAACGATTGGATCTTCTGAGAAAAGCCGATTCCATTGTCATTGATGAAATCAAAAAGGCGGGACTCTATCGACAAATTTGGCAATCGTTTGCCGTCCTTCTACCCGTAAAGACCGTTGGAGTCATGGGCGATGAACGCACCTATGAAAATGTCATCGCCGTTCGAGCTGTTAAAAGCGAAGATGGCATGACTGCCGATTGGGTCCAATTGCCGTATGATCTTTTGGGTCGAATCTCTACCCGCATCATAAACGAAGTCAAAGGCATTAACCGTGTTGTCTACGACATTTCTTCCAAGCCACCCAGTACGATTGAGTGGGAGTGAATATCAACTTATACTGAATAAAAATAGGCTATTTTATGCAGTATACTGGATAAGGTGACATTCTTCGTCAGAAACCACAATTTTCGTCACTGATATCTCTCCAGTTATTTTACGCAATAGAAAATTATTAATAATTTCATGTGCTTATGATGCACTCTCTATGGTACTACCTGGCACACCAATTGCATCATATAAAGAGTATGAAGCGATGGGTGTTTTTTATCTTGCTCTTAGGCCTGTGTCCTCTCTCATTTGCGCAAGTGGATCCCTTACAAATCGAGCTAACACCAGACCATTTTCAAAACAGTATTGAGCACTTAAAAGACGCAGGACTTGTTCCCAGTGACTTTATTCCAGCATACGAAAATCATGGAGAATTTGGACCCAATTCACGCGTTTCTCTGATCCCACAAAATGTTCACGGTCCTTGGGATTCAGAAGCGGACGGACGAAAAATTTGGTGGAA
>CAZDSE010000078.1:0-966 GCA_964507905.1 uncultured bacterium
GTTCCACTGGATGGCGGGAGATTTGCCACGTCTGATTTAAATGATCTTTATCGACGTGTGATTAATCGGAACAATCGATTGAAACGATTACAAGAACTAAATGCGCCGGAAATTATCATTAGAAATGAAAAAAGAATGCTTCAGGAATCGGTAGATGCACTATTTGATAATGGACGGAGGGGAAAAGTATTTACGGGACCCAACAAAAGACCTCTTCGATCTCTGAGCGACATGCTCAAGGGAAAGCAAGGACGTTTTAGACAGAATTTATTGGGTAAGCGAGTGGATTACTCAGGTCGGTCTGTTATTGTTGTGGGCCCAAATTTAAAATTACATCAATGTGGTTTGCCCAAGAAGATGGCCTTGGAACTTTTTAAACCATTTATTTACAATAAATTAGAAGAAAGAGGGTATGCGACCACCATTAAGAACGCCAAAAAAATGGTGGATTTAGAACAGATGGAAGTTTGGGATGTGTTGGATGAAGTGATTAAAGAACATCCCGTTTTATTAAACCGTGCTCCCACGCTGCATCGATTAGGGATGCAAGCATTTGAACCGGTGCTGATTGAAGGAAAGGCCATTCAATTGCATCCATTGGTTTGTGTGGCGTTTAACGCAGACTTTGATGGAGACCAAATGGCGGTACATGTCCCATTGTCTATTGAGGCTCAACTTGAGGCACGGGTTTTGATGATGTCTACGAATAATATTTTGTCTCATGCCAATGGAAAGCCAATCATCGTTCCGACTCAAGATATCGTTTTGGGTCTATATTATATGACGCGTGATCGACTTTACAGAAAAGGACATGGACTGATTTTTTCGAGTCCTGATGAAGTTTTGTATGCGTACCATTCAAAAAGTATTGATCTCCATGCCATCATTAAAGTGCGAATCGACGGAAAGCTCGTGGAAACAACAGTGGGTCGGATTATTTTAAGAGAAGTCATCCCAACTCAAATT
>CAZDSE010000078.1:976-3843 GCA_964507905.1 uncultured bacterium
ACTCAAATTTCATTTGAGTTGGTTAACAAAGTAATGGACAAAAAATCTGTCGCTGATTTGGTAGATGCGGCTTATCGAATTGCAGGACCCAAAGAAACAGTTTTATTGGCGGATCGATTGAGATCTCTCGGTTTTGAGTTTGCAACGCGTTCAGGAATGTCGATTTGTATTGATGATATGAAAATCCCTCAGAAAAAAGATGAATTGCTCAAGAAAGCCTTGACCGAAGTTCAAGATATTCAAACACAGTATACAGAAGGTTTAATTACGGATGGTGAGCGATATAACAAAGTCATCGATTGTTGGGCACAATGTACAGAAGCCGTTGCAGAAGAGATGATGGAGCAGCTTTCAACGGATACCCTTAAAAGCCCAGAGGGAAAAGAAGTGGAAGATGTTAGTTTTAATTCGATATTCATGATGGCGGATTCGGGAGCCAGAGGATCAGCAGCGCAAATTCGTCAGCTTGCCGGAATGAGAGGACTCATGGCGAAACCCTCAGGCGAGATTATTGAAACACCCATTACTGCCAATTTCCGTGAAGGACTCAATGTTCTTCAATATTTTATTTCAACCCATGGGGCTCGTAAGGGATTGGCCGATACCGCTCTTAAAACCGCGAATTCTGGATATTTAACCCGTCGTTTGGTGGATGTCGCTCAAGATGTCATCATTCGTGGGGATGATTGTGGAACTTTGGATGGACTGGTTGTGCAACCCTTGGTGGAAAGTGGAGAAATTATTGAAACATTGTCTGAAAGGATATTGGGAAGAGTGACATTGGAAGATATACGAGATCCATTTTCTGGGGAAATTGTTATTAAAGCCAATGAAGAAATTACCGAAGAGATGGCCAAGAAAATTGAGGATACTGGACTTGAAAAAGTTAAAATTAGATCCGTTATAACATGTCAGGAAATACATGGGACTTGTATTGCGTGCTATGGGCGGGATTTGTCTCGAGGACGGAAAGTCAATATTGGTGAGGCGGTTGGAATTATTGCGGCGCAGTCCATTGGAGAACCGGGAACACAGTTGACCATGCGAACGTTCCATATTGGAGGTACTGCAACCAGACGAGTGGAGCAAAGTACGTTAACTGCAAGACATAAAGGGATTGTTAAATTTATGCGTTTAAATGCAGTGGTGAACAAATCTCGTGGTTTGATCGTTATGAATCGAAATGGAGAAATTGCAATTTTGGATCAAAATGGTCGAGAACGTGAACGAAGCCCAGTTATTTATGGGGCCAATTTAAGAGTTAAGGATGGAGAAAGTGTCGAAGGAGGAGCTCTTTTGGCGGAATGGGATCCATATACGAATCCTATTTTGACTGAGGTGGGGGGAACCATCCAATATGGTGACATCATTGAAGGGGTCACGATGAGAGAGCAATTGGATGAAGTGACCGGGTTATCTCATAAAGTGGTCATTGATTCACGGGATGCTGAGACGAGGCCTAGACTTTCAATTAAAGGCAAAGATGGAAATACGATCAAAATTTCGGCCAATGCATTTGCAAGATATCTTCTACCGGTGGGAGCCAATATTACCAGTATTGAGGGAGCACCTGTAGAACCGGGAGATATTTTGGCAAAAATTCCTCGAGAAACAACGAAAACTAAGGATATTACAGGCGGATTGCCTCGTGTGGCTGAGCTTTTTGAAGCACGTAAGCCGAAAGAATGTGCCATTATTACTGAAATTGATGGTGTTATTTCTTTTGGAACAGATGTGAAGGGGAAAAGACGAATTATCATTACACCAGAAGTCGGGGAAGCCCGAGAATATCTGATTCCCAAAGGCAAGCATATTGCCGTTCATGAGGGAGATTATGTGAGAGCAGGAGAAACATTGATGGATGGAGCAGCCAATCCGCATGATATTTTAAAAGTACTGGGGGATAAAGCCTTGGCTCAGTATTTGGTGGATGAGATCCAAGAGGTTTATCGACTACAAGGTGTAAAGATCCATGATAAACATATCGAGGTGATTGTTTCTCAAATGTTAAAACGGGTCAGAATTAAAGAAATTGGAGACAGCGAGTTTTTAATTGGCGAAGAAGTTGAGAAGGCTATTTTTAAAGGGGCGAATGAAAAATTTAAGCACGATGGAAAACAACCTGCGATTGCGGAACCGTTACTGCTTGGAATTACGAAGGCATCGCTCAGTACGAATAGTTTTATTTCGGCAGCATCGTTTCAAGAAACAACAAAGGTCTTAACTCAAGCCAGCCTTTCTGGGAAAACAGATCATTTGTTGGGACTCAAGGACAATATTATTATTGGGCGACTCATACCTGCGGGAACTGGTTTTGAAGCGTATCGCAATCACAAGATTAATGTAGAAATGCCAAAAACTGCGTTGGGGAGAGTCCCTGTTGAAGAAAGTGTTCAAGTTCCTCTGACCGCAGAACAAAAAACGGCTTGATTTTGAGTAATGGGACTGCTAACTTAGCAATTTTTTATGGAGAATAATATAAAATGCCAACGATAAATCAATTGGTAAAGCGTGCTCGTCAGTCGGTACATCGGAGAACCAAGTCTCCAGCTCTAAAAGGATGTCCGGAAAGACGGGGAGTTTGTATTTATGTAAAGACGATGACTCCGAAGAAGCCCAATTCTGCATTGCGAAAAATTGCCCGGGTGAGATTGACCAATGGATATGAAGTGACTGCATATATTCCGGGGGTTGGACATAATTTACAAGAGCACTCAGTGGTCCTCATTCGAGGAGGAAGGGTTAAGGATTTACCCGGAGTTCGATATCATATCATTCGTGGGACATTGGATACACAGGGAGTACAAAATCGAAAACAAGCACGTTCTAAATATGGGGCCAAACGGCCACAAGCAGCTGCTGCGTAG